>JAEUTM010000318.1 GCA_016788025.1 Bacteroidia bacterium | reverse complement strand
GTTACCAAGGGCAATTGTTTTTTTGGTGATCATATTATTCACATCGGTGGCATCTATTACTTTCAGACCAGAACTTCCATCACATACGAACATTATATTTCCATCTTTATCCAGTCCATGAGGGTTGGAGAAAGGATACGATCTCAGAAGAACCGGCTTAGCGATATCTTCAATATTTATTACATCCATCTGGTTTGTAAATCCACCACAGGAGGTTCCGCTTCTTAACGTCACGTAAGCGAATCTTTCGTCGGCTATAACCGGATCGCAGGACCTCACGTGATTAAACTGGCTCTTATAGGAAGGGGCCGAAGGGGCCGCTATATCATAAATAAACATACCGGTGTTGCTACCAATAAATAATCTCTCCCCAAATGGGAAAATTGTTTCAATGTTGCCACCTATATTCGTAACGCTATTCAAAACAGGGCTTGTTCCATTTTCAATTGAGAAGGCCCTTAAACTAGTATTATCCACCGCGTACAAGTGATTCTTCACGATCGTAAAAACACACATGCTACTGCCAACCGAAGTATTTCCATTTCCTACATTACTATTTGTAGACATCCGGCTGTCGGTCTGCTGAGAACTTTGATTGTTAGTTACATCGTTCTTCACAGAACCGGTGGCTACAGTGGTATCTTTATCAATCCACTGAAGTCCTATACAGCCGGCAGATATTCCAATCTGCGCTCTTGACAAAAACGCATTGGCGAGGTTATTTTTAAGCTCTATTTGTCCGCCATTATTCAATTGAAAAATAAAAAGGTCGGTGTAACAATCGGCGTACAACAGGTCGTTTTTAATAGATACACCTGTGTTCCCCGGGATAGGAACAAAACCCTTGTTTATAGGAGAGGAAGGATTTGTATAATCGATTACGTGAATGCCCTTATTTTTCTCAACTACATACATAGCATTGCCGTACAACACAAAATTTCCAAGGTCCTTTAACGCGGTCGGCTCCTGCAAACGTGCATTTTCTTTTATTTCCGGTTTCATAGTGTAAACAGGACGGTGAATTGTGTAAGTTACATATCCTTTGTTTTTTACACAGAAACTGAATACTAATACCAGGATGGTAATAGCGGACAAAATTGAAATTTTAGTTTTCATGGGTTATTTTGAGTAAGTGAATAAATTCAAGTGCTTAACGAAATTACGAAAAAATTATTGCCAGAAAAGGTATTTAACAATTGGCAAAACCCGCATCGTTTTAATAAAAAAAGCCATCGATTTACATGAAAATCAATGGCTTACGAATTAATTACGGTTCTAAACTTTTGACGCGCTTAATTTATGATAGGTAATATGTGATGTAACAAGAATACCAAAGATCACCAGGGGGAAAATACTCTGTCCTCCAAATCCATCTATGGCCGTATGACTTATACATGCAGAAATCATCACTATACCGAGACCGGCATAAGCCCATTCTTTATAAATTCCTTTTACAACAGGCAAAATAAGAGCAAGGGAACCCAGTACTTTAAACACCGTTAACATTACCCGAAAATAATCTGGGTAACCTAAATGCTTAATGCCTTCAACAGCCACCTCCGTATGTGAGGTTAAAGCTGGCATTACGCCTTCAAACAGGAAGATGATCCCGGTAGTGATCCAATAAATGATTTTTGTTGCTTTCATAGTTGAGTTTTTTGACAAAGTAAACACATAAAATTTTGGTTTACGAGTGCTCAATGAGTCAAAAGGAAGGTTGATTGCGACATAGAGAACGCGGATGACACAGATTTCCAGGACTCATTATGACGTTCTTTGCTAAATTTATGGATTGATACAATTTTAATATAATGGGCGAATCGTCATTTAAAGATAATTTTTCCAAACAATCGGATACCTTACCTGAGATACCGACCGCAATACCCAGAGGAACTATACACTTTCCTGACCAGCCTGTGCGGAGATAAAAATCTGGCCTGGGATTGTGGAACCGGTAACGGTCAGGCGGCAGTGAGCCTTGCAAAACACTTTAAAAAAGTTATCGCTACTGATCCCAGTGAAGCACAGATTAAAAATGCTATCGGAGCGGAAAATATCAGTTACAAAATTTCAAGTGCAGAAAATTCTGGACTTGAAAATAATTCGGCAGATCTTGTGACCATTGCAAATGCGCTGCATTGGTTTGAATTTGATTTATTTTATAAGGAAGTGAAGCGAATACTGAAACCAGGAGGTGTTATTGCCGCCTGGTGTTATGGTTCACCGATCCATCTGCAATCAAAAGAGATAAATGAGTTGATAAAAAAGCTACATGACGACATCCTGGGAAACTTCTGGCTTACTGAAAACAGGCTTGTAGAGCAGAAATATAAAACCATTCCCTTCCCCTTTAAGGAAATAGAACACCCTGATTTTACCATGGAAAAAGAACTAAACGAAAACGATCTGCTTGGCTTGTTTCATTCCTGGTCTGCCGTTCAGCGATACAAAGACACAAAAAAGCAAGACCCTGTTGCGATTATCGAAGGAGACTTGAAGACTGCATGGGGAAAAGAAGAAAAACAAAAATTTAAATGGGAATTGACCTTAAAGCCTGGGCGAAATTAATCTAGCTTAAGTGCGATTATTTTTTTCTCCCCTAACTTCGCGGAACATATTTAATCATTAAAAAGAAGATTATGGAACTTGGTGTAAGCATGTTTGCAGATATTTATCTGAACCCTAAAACAGGAGAACGTCAACCTTCGGAACAACGTGCAAAAGAACTTCTGGAAGAAATTAAACTGGCCGATCAGGTTGGTTTGGATGTGTTTGGAATTGGTGAACATCATCGTGCGGATTACCTGGTATCGAGTCCTGAATTAATATTGGCGGCTGCGGCACCCATAACTAAGAATATAAAACTAAGCAGTGCGGTTACAGTGCTCAGTTCCTCCGATCCTGTAAGAATTTACCAGAACTTTGCAACGGTGGATCTTTTGTCGGGCGGACGTGCAGAAATAACGGCCGGCCGCGGAAGCTTTATTGAATCGTTTCCTCTTTTTGGTTACAACCTTAACGATTATCACGAATTGTTTGAAGAGAAGCTTGATTTGCTTTTGAAGATCAATAAACAATCACCGATAACATGGAATGGAAAATTCCGGGCTTCTTTAAAAAACCAGGAAATTTTTCCGAGGGCTCTGCAAAATGAAATTCCAATCTGGATCGCGGTAGGTGGCACGCCAGAATCTGTTCAACGGGCAGCAAAGTATGGCCTGCCTCTTGTTATCGCCATCCTTGGTGGAGATCCAAGGCAATTTGCCCCGTTCTTTAAATATTACAAAGACGAATATAACCGTAACGGTCACAATACTGTCGACATGCAAATGGGGCTTCACGTTCATACCTTCGTCGGTGAAAACAAAAACGTGGCTGACTTCTACTATCCTTATTATTCTGCACAAATGGCCCGCATTGGCAAAGAACGGGGCTGGCATGGTTACAGCAGGGAACAATACGACATGAGCAACAGCAGAGACGGTGCTCTTTTTGTGGGCGAGCCTTCGGAACTGGTGGACAAGATATTAATGGTTCAGGAAATGTTTGGACTGACGCGTTTTATGGCGCATATGGATGTAGGCGCTCCTCCGCATAAGGAACTTATGAAATCGATAGAGTTATTTGGCGCTAAAATAGCTCCGGAGGTAAGAAAAGCGCTTGCTAAAAAATAATTACTGGCCGAGGAAATCCTCCAACACATTTATAAAAGCCCCGGGCATTTTACTGTTTTCCTGCCAGGACATTGCTTCACCGAAATAACCTCCGTGATTGCCAGGCATTATCAATAAGCGACTGCCCTGAATCAGTCTGTGCATTTCCACTGCATGTTCTACAGTGGCAACATCCTGATCCCCCATTACAATAAGAGAAGGTGCTTTAATAGATTCTAATGCCTCGTCTGACCAATCTTTGAAATTCTGCATGCGCTCCACATCTCTGTTATACATATTCATGAGCGCTTGTGGATTGTTATTTACTTTTAGGAATTCGTCTTTATACACTTGTGGTAGTTGCTCAAAACTACTGTTCTTCATAAATTCCCAAAATTGCGGCGGTGTGCCACTCCGTTTATAAAAAATAGAAAGTAACACCAGTTTACGAACTTTTTCAGGATGTCTTATTGCGACTTCCATCGCGGCCTGGCCTCCATTACTAAAGCCAAGGATGTCTGCTTTTCCGATATTAAGTTGTTTCAGAAGTTCTGCCACATCATCAGCCCCCTGCTGAAAACTCAAAGGGGTATCACGATCTGAGGTCCTCCCATGAGCCTGCATGTCGACGGTGATAAGCTGTCTCGATTTTGACAAAAAAGGAATGAGGGTCCCAAAACTTGTGGTCATGGTAGAACCGCCGCCATGGATCATCAGCAAAGGCTGGCCAGTTCCATGAATCTCATAGTACATGTTAATACCGTTAATTTTTGCATAACCATTTTTAAATGTCTGTTCCTGTTTTGTTTCCGAGCTCATGTTTTCTTTGCCTGAATCGATTTTATTAGTGCAAGCTAATAATAATAGGTTAAACAAGCTTATAAAACTTATGTATTTGTATTTCATAGTTCTATCAAAAATAATTCTTTAATCTGATTAAAAAACCAAGGGGATTCCCTCACTGAAACAATATTACTAAATGTTTAGAGGGCTTGAATTCTAAATTTTTATTTATTTAATTAGTTGTCCTAAAAACCGTCCCCCCAGAGGTCCTCAATTTATTTATTTAAAATT
>JAEUTM010000305.1 GCA_016788025.1 Bacteroidia bacterium | reverse complement strand
ACGAAAGCCAATGCCGTGGAGGTTCTCAATAATAATCCCTTTTTCAGCGGAAAGAATTTTCCTGAGTCTCGAAATAAAAACATCCAGACTTCTTCCCATAAAATAGTCATCGTCTCCCCAGAGGCTTTTTAGAATTTCTTCTCTTTTTATTACACGATTCCTGTTGTCCAGGAAAAATTTCAAAAGCTCCGACTCTCGCTGCGTTAAGGTTATTTTTTTTGAATCTGCGCCAGTCAGAGAATAGTCACTTGCATTAAAGGCATAATTTCCAACCCTGTATTGCAAAGTGTGATTCATTTGATTTTTCTTGGAACGCATGAGAAAGATTTCAATCTTAAGCAATAACTCTTCTATGCTGAAGGGTTTAACGAGATAGTCATCAGCCCCCAGTTTCAGGCCTTTAATCCGGTCTTCTTTCAAAATTTTAGCTGAAAGGAAAACAACCGGGATATCAGGATTTAGTTTACGAATTTCGGTAGTAAGCTCGAAGCCATCCATCTTCGGAAGCATAATATCAAAAATACAGATGTCGAACGCTTCTTTTTTAAACAGATCAAAACAGCTTTTACCATCCGAACAATGAGTCACCAGGTAGTTATTCTGCTCCAGGTTGTCCTTCGTTAGGTATGCAAGCGTTTCATCGTCTTCTGCGTATAAGATCCTGATCTTTTTCATAGATTGGGTATTAAGAAAGAAATAGTTAGTCCCTTGCCGGTATCACCCGAGGCCTCCACTTTCCAGTTATGCAATTGCGATACTTTTTTCACATAATACAACCCAAGACCAAAGCCGGTGACCTCTTTACTTTTTTTATTTGCCCCTCTGTAAAATTTATCGAATATCAGAGCAAGATCTTTGCGGTTCACCCCTATTCCATTGTCGCAGAAATAGAGTCTATAAGCCCCATCCGTTTCTTGCAAAACTATTTCTATTCTTGGCTGGTCTTCGCAGTATTTTATAGAATTGTCCAGGAGATTGTACACTACATTAGTCAGGTGAAATTCGTCGGCCAACACGGCAATATCATCATTGCTTCCTTCAATATGAATGGAAGCCTCGGGATGTTTTAACCGGATATTATCTGCCACATTATTTAATAGCGGCAGTAGTTTTACTTTTTCTTTGTTCAGGGCCAAAGGCGCGTTATCCGACCTGGCTATGTCCAAAATCTTCTCGATGTGTGCATTTAGTTTGCTGCTCTGATCAATGATGATGGAATTGTATTTTGAGAGTTTTTCATCAGAACTAATCTTCTCCTGCTTTGCCAGGTAATTGGAGGCAATAAGAATGGACGACAAAGGGGTTTTAAATTCATGTGTCATGTTATTGATAAAATCCCTTTGCAGCTCGGAGTATTTTTTTTGTTGGATGATGGTAAAAATAGAATAAACGTAAATCAGGAGGATAACCACAAGTATAAGAGAAAGCACCAGCCAGAACTTCAAAGAACTCAGAAGGTAACCACGCTCATGAGGGAAACGAATCGCGAAATAATAAACCAGGTTCTTTTGCTTGGGAAAATGAAATGTTGATGGCTTTATATTCTTTTCGCTAAACGAGATGTAGTTTCCGTAAACCATCTCATCACTTTCGCATTTGTAAATGGCGTATTCGAAGTCGGTAAGGAGATTTGCTTTTTCAAATTCATTTTTAAGACAATACTCCAGCACGTTTGCATCAAAATCGTTATTCACATTTACGATGTAATAGTCGTTCGAAATTTTATTGATGGGATTTTTAAGCGGGAACTCATTGTTGTTGTATTTATAGAGCTGATCTACCACACGCAACAAGGTAATATGAACCTTTTGCGAAAACTTTTTTCCTTCCGCATTAAAGGCCTCTTTTGTCCACAAGAGCTGTACCACCAGGATCCCGATAATAGCAACGAGTCCCAGGGCGATCACTACATTAAGCTTGTTAATCCTCATAAAAGCTAGTCTAATATTACCAAAAAAATTGCGAGTCATTTTTAGCGTTAACACATCATTAACAAAAATTTGAGAGTGATTAACAGTCTTTCCTTTTTTGAGGATCTACTTTTGTTTTGTTCAAATGCATGGAACGATTATTAACCATTTAAAAAACAAATCATGAAAACAATTAAGCTCTCAACAATTGCCCTGGCCCTTTGCCTGATGTCTTTTGCGCCTCTTTCCAAAAATGAAAGTTCAAAAGGCTATACACTTAGGTCTGTAATAAAAACATCTATTAAATGGAATAACACCGAAATTAACCTTGGAGACATTCCACAAAACAAACCTGTAACCATTGAATATGAATTTACCAACACTGGCGACAGTCCTGTGATTATTACCAGTGTTCAGGCTTCCTGCGGCTGTACCGCGACAGACTATTCCAAAACACCCGTGGCGCCCGGAGAAAAAACAAAAATAAAAGCAGTATTTAACGCGGCAGCCAAAGGCGCTTTTAAAAAACAAGTAACCGTTATTACAAGTGCTGATCAAAACCCGCAAATCCTAACGTTCACGGGAACTGTGATATAATGATGTGTACAACTCTTCAACAGGCTTAAAATGGACCCCCAGGCCTGTTGAAGAGTTAAATTGATTAATCTTTTGAGTGTTTTACGATCCTGGTGATTTTCGTTTTTTCGCCACTATCCAGTTTGAGAACGTATAAACCATTAGGCAGTTCAGAAATGTCCAGCTGTCCATTGCCAGAAATCCGAGTCCGTTTTACAAGCGCTCCGCTAACCGAGTAAATATAAACCACAGCCTCTCCCTGATTTGTAATGCTCAGGTTGTCCGATGTTGGATTCGGATATACCTGCAGGTTATTTTCAATGTGCGCCTCATAAATTTGAGTTGTTTGAGGAATGGTAATTTGTATTAAAGCGTCACTGCTATCTCCTTTAGTACAATGTTGTTGTGCGGTGGAACTAAATGCTGTATGAAGAATGTTATAATTTCCAGGGCTCAGCTGGCCTATGGTTAAGGTATCTATAAACGTTTGTGTTGCGGGTAACATTCCCTGGCAGTAACAACTTTTAATGCGGATGGTTCCTCCTGAAATAGTGGCTACGCAAGGGTCAACAACAATCGCCTGATTGGGTGTGTTAACTTTTGTGACGACCTTGATAACATCATTTGACGTAGGTTGCGCCGGTATTATTGTTGGCGTACTTGGCACCTGTGACCAGGTAGTCTGGACCAAAATTATCAAGCAAAAAGAAAGTAGTAGTTTTTTCATAGTTTTCGTTTCTTTTTTGGCTACAACTAATGTGCCACAGTTAGTCTTCATTTCATAAAAAAACCCCTCCGAACGGAGAGGTTTCGTTAATAGTTTACCTAATGTTAATTAAGCAGTAACTTCTACTTGAGGCGCAGCTGACATAATTTCTTCGTTTGCTGCAGAAGCATACTGGCTGAAGTTTTTAATGAACTGTTCCGCCAGGTTTTTTGCTTTTTCGTCATAAGCATTTTTATCTTTCCAGCTGTTACGTGGATCCAACAATTCAGCAGGAACACCTTCGCATGCTGTAGGGAAAGAAAGACCGAAATATTTTGTTTTTCCGTATTCTGCTTTATCAAGTTTGCCTGTTAAAGCAGCGGTGATTAAAGCACGGGTGTAAGATAATTTAATACGATTTCCAACACCATAAGAACCACCAACCCATCCGGTGTTCAATAACCAAACGTTTACTTTGTGTTTTTTAAGTTTCTCACCTAATAACTCAGCATATTTTGTAGGATGCAGAGGCAAGAACGCTTTTCCGAAACAAGCAGAGAATGTTGTGGTAGGCTCGGTGATACCCATTTCGGTACCAGCTACTTTTGCTGTATAACCGCTAATGAAATTGTACATTGCCTGACCCGTTGTTAATTTGCTGATCGGAGGTAATACACCGAAAGCGTCACAGGTAAGGAAGAAAATGTTTTTAGGAATATCGCCAACAGCCGGGTTTACTGCGTTGTCGATGAAGTTTGAAGGATAACTTACGCGGGTGTTTTCAGTACGTGCAATGTTTGAATAATCAACAGTAGTAGTACCTTCATAACATGCGATATTTTCCAACAAAGAACCAAATTTAATAGCGTTGAAGATCTGAGGTTCTTTTTCAGCGGTCAGGTCAACACATTTTGCGTAACAACCACCTTCAAAGTTAAACACACCTTTGTCGCTCCAGCCATGCTCATCGTCCCCAATAAGTTTGCGGTTAGGATCAGCGCTCAAAGTGGTTTTACCCGTTCCGGACAGACCAAAGAAAATAGCGGTATCGCCTTCTTTGCCAATGTTTGCCGAACAGTGCATGCTCAGAACTTTTTTCTCGTGTGGCAACACATAGTTCAGCACAGAGAAAATAGATTTTTTAATTTCACCAGTATAAGCAGTTCCACCGATCAAAATTGTCTTTTTGGTGAAATTGATGATTGCGAAATTATGCTGACGGGTACCATCAATTTTCGGATCAGCTTTGAAGCCTGGTGCGTTAATGATAGTCCAATCGTGTTTAAAGGTTTTAATTTCTTCT
>JAEUTM010000158.1 GCA_016788025.1 Bacteroidia bacterium | reverse complement strand
TCTCTACTAAGTTCTAAAATCTGATCTCATAAATTTAAAATCTTAACTAGCCTTTCATTACTCTCTTTCGGGATCTTTTTAATTGTTTACGATTTCTTTTTTCAGCCCTTCGCATATCCCTTTTGTTTTGCTTTGACATGATGGCGCTGGGCTTATTCTTTTTCTTTTTATCGAGGTAAGGGTTATAGGACTGTTTGTTTTTACGCCAGTGGCGCCAGGTCTTCCGTCTTTCCTTTCTGAGCGACTTCTCCGGCGAATAAGCGGGAACTGTTGTAAGAACAAAAAGGAATAAAAGTAATCTTAAAACAAATTTCATGATTTATACCTGCAAATAACGCTGAATTTTTAAAAGGTAACAATCACTCCAGTGAATTATTTATCAGCACTTCCCTGTATTTTTCGAGAATTGTTGATTTTGAAATGAAACCGCGATACTTGCCTTCTGTTTCAACGGGGATGTTCCACAAGTGTGATTCATCGAAAAGTTTCATGGCAGAACGAATGTCATCTTTTTCGCTAATGATATACATCGGTCTGCGCATCAGTTCCTTTACGGTTATCTTATCGTACAACTCCTGCTTAAACATGATTTCGCGGATGTCATCTACAGTTATCAAACCTTTTAAAACTGAATCTTTGTCAACCACAGGAAAAATATTTCTTTTCGACACCGCAATGTGCTCCACGAGGTCACGTAGTGTAGCGGTATCTTTTACTTCCGAAAAATCCGTCTCCACAAACTGAACCATATCAATGTTACTTAATAAATAAGAATCCATGTTGGTTCTCACAATCTTTTCTTTTTCGGAAAGTTTAAGCATGTCAATACTCATCGGCATAAAATAAACGGATACAGCGTAGCTCAGTGCAGACACCATCATTAATGGGATGATAAGTTCATATCCTCCTGTTATCTCCGCAATGAGGAAGATACCGGTGAGTGGTGCATGGAAAACACCGCTTAGTAAACCAGCCATGGCAATTAAGGTAAAATTGCTTATTGGCAGGTCGATACCCAGATCCGTCATTATGGAGGCAAAGAGATAACCAATGTAGGCTCCTGAAAAAAGTGATGGTGCAAAATTACCTCCGTTACCACCACCGCCAATTGTAAAAGCAGTTGCTATTGGCTTTAAAAGTACTACTGAAGCTAAAAGAATGTAAAGTAATGGTTTCGAGAAGTTTGTGATAGAAATCGCCGACTTGCGAAACACTTCTTCTGCATTGAGATTTGACAGGAGTTTTATGCTTGAATAACCTTCTCCATATAAAGGTGGGATGAGCCAAATCAATACAAACAAGCCTGCTCCACCCACAAGCACTTTAAGAAACCTGTTTTCTTTAAACCTTTTAAAATAATTTTCGGTTGCTAAAAAAGTCTTCGAATAATAATAAGAGCAGGTTCCGCACAGTACCCCAAGAATAAGGTAGAAAGGAACATTCCGGTAATCAAAAGGTTCTCTCAGTTGAAAATTGAGTAACACGTCCTCCTGCAAAATGATCTTTGAACACAGTGCGCCTGATGCCGCACCAATCAGAATTGGAACAAAAGCGGTTATGTTCGCTTCTACGAGTAAAACTTCCAAAGCAAATAAAACACCTGCTATAGGCGTATTAAAAGCTCCTGCTATGCCCGCAGCAGCGCCACATGCCAGTAATAAGGTCCTTTCCTTGTAACTCAACTTATAGGTTCTTCCATAATTGGAACCGATGGCCGATCCTGTGGTTACAATCGGAGATTCCAATCCAGACGAACCTCCAAAACCAACGGTTAATGCACTGGTAATAATGTGACTATAGGTTTGGTCTTTTGGCAGGATGCTGGATTTTTTTGCAATCGCATGAAGAATGTTAGCCAGTCCTTTTCCTAGTTTATTACGATTGAAGTATTTGATAAAAATTACACAGAGGGCAAGTCCCACAATGGGGAACATGGCGACATACACCTGTTCATCTCCAGATAAAAGAGAGGTGTTCTTAAATAGAAAATGAACGAAGAGTTTTAGAACAACTGCCGCCAGACCAGCCGTAAGACCGATGAGAATAGCGCTGAAAATAACAAATTGTTTTGGACTCAGTTTGTGCTGAATCCATATAATGGGGCCGCTTCCACGAAATAAAAAGGACAGTAAGAACTTCATGATAAGCCAAAAATAACATTTTAAAATTTAGTGAAGTTTAATTTTTGACTAATATGACAGAGTTAATTTGCCATAAAAGTTGGTATTAACGCTTTATCTCAAAGGTTTGATAACCAACAACCTCTTGTTCTTCAATCATTACTTCAGACACATCGGCATAACGGGGACCAGTATTGCACCATTCAATAAATTTATTCACATCTTCCTCATCCCCTTCCGCATGTGCCAAAACGCTTCCATCATGCTCATTTCTAACAAAGCCCGTTAAATTAAGCTTGTGCGCCTGTGCCTGGGCATTGTAGCGATAACCCACTCCCTGAACTTTACCGTGGATGTTGATCTTGTAACTACGTGTCATAAATGTTATTTGGTAGCGTTAATGAGATTAAGTTTGGTTTCCCCTATGATACGAAACGCTGTACGCCTGTTTTTCTGGTGGGCAGCCTCAAACTCCGGACTTTTATCCTCCATCAGATCGATTTCGGATTGTGGAATGATAGGCCTGCTTTCGCCATAACCCCTCGCTATCAACCGTCTTTTTTCGATGCCGTGTTTAATAAGATAGTCAACGCAGCTCTGGGCGCGGGCCTGCGAAAGTTTCATGTTGTATTCATCA
>JAEUTM010000256.1 GCA_016788025.1 Bacteroidia bacterium | reverse complement strand
TTTACCATTAAAGCGCTGTCCACCATAATTTCTTTTACGAACAAGGTACCTTCTTCGGCACGTTGTTGGCTTTTTGCTTCGTAATTAGCTATTGCAGACTTTAATAATTTTTCTAACCTTCCTGAAGCTTCACGGGTGTTGAATTTTAAAATATTCAAAGCCATGTAAGCATCTTTGCCTCTTACCAGGTCAGCTACCTGACGCATTTTACGAGGAGATGTAGGGCAGTTATTTAATTTAGCGAAATAAGAAGTTTTATTTTCTTCCTTACGTTTTTCGGCTACTAATCTTTTTCTTTTTCCCATGGCTTCAATTATTTTTTATTATGACCAGCGTGACCTTTGAATACTCGGGTTGGAGCAAACTCTCCCAGTTTATGCCCTACCATGTTCTCGGTTACGTAAACCGGAATGAATTTTGCACCATTGTGTACAGCAAATGTGTGCCCTACAAATTCTGGTGGAATTGTTGAACGACGAGCCCAAGTCTTGATTGCAGACTTTTTCCCGCTCTGATTCATTTTGTCAACCTTTCCTTCAAGGTTGTGGTCGATAAAAGGACCTTTTTTAAGTGATCTAGCCATTTATTTGGTTTTGTGTTTTGAAACGGAATCCGGTCCCTGAGGTTCTCGAAGGGCCGGAGTCAGCCATTAAACGTTATTAATTATTTTTTTCTTCTCTCGATAATGTGTTTGTTACTTGCTTTTGCTTTGTAACGTGTTTTGTAGCCTTTTGCAGGGATACCTTTGCGTGAGCGCGGGTGTCCACCGGAAGCACGACCTTCGCCACCACCCATTGGGTGATCAACCGGATTCATTACTACCGCACGGGTACGAGGACGAACACCTAACCAGCGTTTGCGACCAGCTTTACCGTGTACTTCGAGGTTATGATCAGGATTTGATACAGCACCAATAGATGCTTTACAAGTAATCAAAATCATACGAACCTCACCAGAAGGCATACGCAACACTGCATATTTTCCTTCACGGGCAGATAACTGAGCGTAAGAGCCTGCACTACGAGCTAAAACAGCTCCTTGACCAGGACGTAACTCAATATTGTGGATGATGGTACCAAGAGGTACTTCTGATAACAACAAAGTGTTTCCTACTTCAGGAGCTGCACCAGGACCAGACATGATCTTTTGACCAACCTGTAAACCTTGTGGAGCAATGATGTAACGTTTTTCACCGTCTTTGTAGAATACCAATGCGATACGTGCCGAACGATTCGGATCGTACTCGATGGTTTTTACAACACCTTCAATTCCGTCTTTGTCGCGTTTGAAGTCGATGGAACGTAATGCTTTTTTGTGACCACCGCCGATATAGCGCATAGTCATTTTACCTGAGTTATTACGACCTCCAGAAGACTTGTTAGTCTTTGCGATCAAACTTTTCTCTGGCTTATCCGCTGTTATCTCAGCGAAATCCGAAGTTATTTTGTAACGTAAACTCGGAGTAAGTGGTCTATATTTTTTTAATGCCATTTTATTTTAATTTTTTGATTTGTTGAGTTTGAGAATTGTTGATTTTAAAATTCAACAGTTCGTCAATTCTCCAATTTATATACTTGCGTAAAAATCAATTACTTCGCCCTGCTTAAGAGTAACGATGGCTTTTTTGCTACGGTTAACACGACCTACGGCTAAACCACGGGTTGTATTACGCGTCTTTACTTTACCAACGTACTGTTGAGTGTTTACTGAATCAACTTTTACGTTGTACATTTTCTCAATAGCAGCTTTTATCTCTAACTTGTTAGCCTCTTTTGCCACCACGAAGCCATAGCGATTTAATTTTTCGGCTTGTGCGGTCATCTTTTCGGTGATGATTGGCTTTACTAAAATTTCCATCTTACTTTTTTAATATTGTTTCAATTACTTTAACTGAACTCTCTGCTAAAATCAAAGTCTCTGCATTTAAAATATCGTAAGTATTTAAATCAGAAGCTTTTACCACCTTAGCACCCTGTATATTACGGGACGACAAATATACGTTTTTATTTGTATCGCCCAGTACCAGTAGCGTCTTTTTGTCAGCCAGGTTCAGGTTTTTCATCAAATCAACGTAATTTTTAGTTTTTGGCGCTTCGAAGTTGAAATCTTCAAGAACTGTGATAGCATTATCTTTTGCTTTGTATGTTAAAGCCGAGATACGTGCCAGGGCTTTCACCTTTTTGTTCAGCTTGAAACCATATTCGTGCGGACGAGGACCGAAAACACGGCCACCACCGATAAATAATGGAGATTTCATTGAACCAGCACGAGCACCACCGGTACCTTTCTGACGTTTTAATTTCTTGGTAGTACGTGCAATCTCAGCACGTTCCTTAGCCTTGTGAGTCCCTTGGCGTTGGTTAGCCAGGTATTGTTTCACATCCAGGTAGATACAATGATCATTAGGCTCTGCAGCGAAGATAGCATCAACCAGATCTACCTTTTTAGCTGTTTTTTTACCACTTATGTTTAATATTTCTACTTGCATGACTATTTCTCGATTAAAACGTAAGACCCTTTCGCACCAGGAACCGAACCTTTAATTAAAATAAGGTTCTTCTCAGGCATGATTTTAACTACTACCATGTTCTGGATTTTTTTACGGTTGCCTCCCATTCTGCCAGCCATACGCCTTCCAGGCATAACGCGTGCAGGATCAGATGAAGCACCTAAAGATCCAGGAGCTCTTTCACGATCGTGCTGACCGTGAGATTTATTAGCATGACCTACCCCGCTGAATCCATGACGTTTTACAACACCCTGAAAACCTTTACCTTTGCTGGTACCAATCACGTCTACGAAATCACCTTCCACAAACAGATCAACGGTAATAACATCACCTAAATTTTTACTTTCCTCAAAATGACGGAACTCAACTACTTTACGCTTTGGGGTCGTTTTTGCATTTTCAAAATGACCTTTCATAGCAGACGACGTGTGTTTTTCTTTTTTCTCGTCGAAAGCCAGCTGTAAGGAAGTGTAACCGTCTTTTTCATTGGTTTTTACTTGCGTAACCACGCAAGGACCCGCCTCAATAACTGTGCATGGCAGATATTTGCCATTGGCATCGAAGAAGCTCGTCATTCCTATTTTTTTACCAATTATTCCTGACATTTTTTATTTATTGTTTATTTTATTAATTCTTTGATTTACAATTGCGTGATTTACGATTTACAATTGTCAATTCAAAAATTGTAAATTGTAAATCGGTTCTGTTAAACTTTGATCTCTACTTCAACACCGCTTGGCAATTCAAGCTTCATTAAAGCATCAACAGTTTTTGACGATGAGCTGTAGATGTCAAGCAAACGTTTATAAGCACATAACTGGAACTGGTCACGCGCTTTTTTGTTAACGTGTGGCGATTTCAGCACTGTGAAAATGCGTTTGTTTGTTGGTAGAGGAATTGGTCCGTTTACCACTGCACCTGTAGCTTTTACAGTTTTTACGATCTTTTCAGCTGACTTGTCAACCAAGTTGAAATCGTACGATTTTAGTTTTATTCTGATTCTCTGGCTCATTTTAAAGAACGTATTTATAATTAAACTTTTTCTGCTTTTCCTTTAGCTTTAGCAATTACGTCTGCTGCGATGTTTGCAGGAGCTTCGCTGTAGTGGCTGAACTCCATTGTAGACGTAGCACGACCTGAAGTAAGAGTACGCAATTGAGTTACGTAACCAAACATCTCAGAAAGTGGCACTTTAGCTTTAATAACCTGTGCATTTCCTTTGCTGTCCATACCTTCGATCTGGCCACGGCGACGGTTTAAGTCACCTACCACATCACCCATGTTTTGTTCCGGGGTCAGAACTTCCACTTTCATGATAGGCTCTAACAAGGTTGGTTTACATTTTGGAAGTGCTTCACGGTATGCGCTGCGAGCACAGATCTCAAATGACAGAGCGTCAGAGTCAACCGCGTGGTAAGAACCGTCGGTTAATACTACTTTCATACCTACCAGTGGATATCCTGCTAACACACCATTATTCAAAGAAGCTTTAAATCCTTTTTCAACAGCAGGGATAAATTCGCGAGGAATGTTACCACCAGTGATCTCGTTAACGAACTGTAAGTTTGTTTTAGTTGTATCAAAATCAGGATCCAGAGGACCAACTGTAAATTTAATATCGGCGAATTTACCACGACCACCAGTTTGTTTTTTGTAAACCTCGCGGTGTTCAACTGAACCGGTGATAGACTCTTTGTAAGCTACCTGAGGAGCACCTTGATTTACTTCCACTTTAAACTCACGTTTTAAGCGGTCAACGATGATCTCTAAGTGAAGCTCACCCATACCGGAGATAATGGTCTGACCAGAATCTTCGTCGGTTTTAACACGGAAGGTAGGATCTTCTTCAGCAAGCTTGTTTAAGCCTACACCTAAACGATCCAAATCACCTTGTGTTTTAGGTTCGATAGCAATACCGATAACTGGCTCAGGGAAGTTCATCGCTTCAAGAACGATAGGATTCTTCTCATCACACAGTGTATCACCGGTACGGATATCTTTAAAACCTACTGCAGCTCCAATGTCACCCGCCTCGATAAACTCGATTGGGTTTTGTTTGTTCGCGTGCATTTGGAAAATACGGGAAATACGTTCTTTGTTTCCTGAACGGGTGTTCAGTACATAAGAACCAGCATCCAAACGGCCTGAATAAGCGCGGAAGAAACACAAACGACCTACAAAAGGGTCGGTAGCGATCTTAAATGCAAGCGCTGTGAAAGGCTCAGTAGCGTCCGGTTTACGGATAACTTCCTGCTCAGTCTCAGGGTTTGTACCTTTAATATTGTCTTTATCCAAAGGACATGGCATTAATTCCATTACCAGGTCAAGCATGGTTTGAACACCTTTGTTTTTAAAAGATGAACCACACACCATTGGAACAATTTTGTTAGCCAGACAAGCTTTACGAAGAGCGTCTAAAACTTCACGTTCTGTGATGGTTTCAGGAGCTTCGAAAAACTTCTCCATAATTTTATCGTCGAATTCAGAAACAGCTTCGAGCATTTTCTCGCGCCATTCGTGAACTTCTTCTTTCATATCATCAGGAATAGGAACTTCTTTGTAAGTCATTCCTTTATCTTCTTCGTTCCAAACCATTCCACGGTTGTTGATCAAGTCAACCACACCTTTGAAATTATCTTCAGAACCGATAGGTAATTGAAGAGGAACTGCATTACCTCCTAAAATTTCGCGGGTTTGTTTTACCACGTTTAAGAAGTCAGCACCCTGACGGTCCATTTTATTTACGAAACCAATACGGGTTACGTTATAGTTATCAGCTAAACGCCAGTTAGTCTCAGATTGAGGCTCAACACCGTCAACTGCAGAGAATAAGAAAACGAGACCATCCAGTACACGTAATGAACGGTTCACCTCAACAGTGAAATCTACGTGGCCCGGGGTATCGATAATGTTTAATTTGTATTTGTTGCCACGGTAGTTCCAGAAACAGGTAGTAGCAGCGGAAGTGATGGTGATACCACGCTCTTGCTCCTGTGCCATCCAGTCCATTGTAGCAGCACCGTCGTGTACCTCACCAATTTTGTGATTTACACCGGTATAATAAAGAATACGCTCGGTAGTAGTAGTTTTACCGGCGTCAATGTGGGCTGCGATCCCAATATTTCTTGTATAACGTAAGTCGCTCATTTTATATATTAGAATCTAAAGTGTGAAAATGCTTTGTTAGCTTCTGCCATTTTGTGCACGTCTTCCTTTTTCTTAAACGCAGCACCTTCTTCTTTAGAAGCAGCAACGATTTCACCGGCTAATTTCTGAGCCATAGATTTTTCGTTACGTTTGCGTGAATAAGAAATCAACCATTTCATGGCCATAGACACTTTACGGTCAGGGCGAATCTCAGAAGGGATCTGGAAAGTAGAACCACCTACACGACGTGAACGAACCTCAACCTGAGGTGTTACGTTAGCAAGGGCTTTTTTGAACACTTCCAATCCATCTTCGTTGGTACGTTTTGCAACAAGACCAATTGCGTCGTGGAATATTGTAGACGCGGTATTTTTCTTACCGTCGTACATTAAGTTATTTAAAAAACGAGTTACAAGAACATCATTATAGATTGGATCAGGTAACAATACGCGTTTCTTTGCTCTGGATTTTCTCATTGTATAAAATCTTTAATAATTACTTTTTCTTAGCTGGAGCCGCTGCAGCACCCGCCTTAGGACGTTTTGCACCGTATTTTGAACGTTGTTGTTTACGTCCTTCAACACCCGCAGTATCCAAACTGCCGCGAACAATATGGTAACGTACACCTGGAAGATCTTTCACACGACCTCCACGCACCAGCACGATTGAGTGCTCCTGCAGGTTGTGCCCTTCTCCCGGGATATAAGCAATTACCTCTTGCTTGTTAGTTAAACGAACCTTAGCAACTTTGCGCATTGCAGAGTTAGGTTTCTTAGGCGTTGTAGTGTACACCTTGGTACAAACACCACGGCGTTGTGGACATGAGTCCAAAGCGGCCGATTTGCTCTTGTTGGTCGGTTTAACGCGACCTTTTCTTACTAATTGCGATATTGTAGGCATTTCAATCCTTTGTATTACTTGATTTTATTGGTATTTCAGCTATTTTCCCTATTAAGGGACGGCAAAGATAGGAAAATTATTTCACCCCGCAAGTTCTTGACACAAAATATTTTCGCTTTTTGAAGCCTTATTTGCAATTTATAGCAAAATCCCGTCCTTTTCAGGCTAATTCTGCAAAGGCGAATTTTCAAAATTTGAAAAATCAGGACAAAATCCTAACGATAAATTTAACCGAGTTTTTGATAAAAAATTAAATCCGGAACGAACGTTCTAATTAATATTGTGAATTGAGAGTTCATTAAATGTTGGAAATCTTACTTTTTAACAAATAAATCACAGGAAATAAACAAAAAGGGCCAAAATCGGTGATTTTGACCCTTCAATTTGGTTTGATACGAATTTTTTAACTTTTGGTATACTCAACTTGTTTTACAAGTTTCGAATTCTGAACCTCAAGGTTACGGCTGTAGTTTAAAATGTTCTGAATTGTCTTCGCCGAAGGTTCCGCATGCTCCAGGTACATGGGATCTTCCCGATAGCTATCGGGATCTGTTTCGGAAGGAG
>JAEUTM010000216.1 GCA_016788025.1 Bacteroidia bacterium | reverse complement strand
CATCGCCATTAAGATCCTGAGCAAGGGGATTGAAGCTGGCATGACTTAAAATTCCGGCGGAGAACTTCGGATTGAATCGTCTTGATAAATTCAGATTGTATTCGTTCCTGCCGTTTTCATTGCCGTAAGCATTAAAATGCAATTGGTCCGTATGCTCGGGGTTTTGGAGCTCAGTATTAATCTGACCGGTGAAACTCTCATAACCATTTACAACTGAGCCGGCGCCCTTGCTTAACTGGATCGATTGAATCCAGGTACCTGGAACAAAAGTAAGACCATAGTTATTGGCAAGGCCTCTTAAATAAGGCATGTTTTCCTTTGTAATTTGAGCGTACTGACCGGATAAACCCAGCATTTGAATTTGTTTGGTGCCACTGATGGCATCTGCAAAATTCACATCTATGCTTGGATTGGTCTCGAAACTTTCAGAAAGGTTGAAGCAGGCGGCTTTCATTAAAGAACGTTCAGTAAGAATTTCGGTTTTGATGGGATTAAGATAGGAGATCTCTGTCCCTGACGAAAAATAAACAACTTCTATTTCATTGAGATTGTTTGCACTTTTGAGCACAAGCAATAGGTGTTTATCGAAGTCCTTAACAGTTACAATTTTTGTCTCATATCCAACAGCTTGCAGGTGGAGTTTGTTGCTTACTTCTGAGGTCTTTAGCGTAAAATCACCGTTTTGATCTGTTGTAGTATTTATTACAGTATTTTCCCACACAAGGATCACACCGGGAACCACAGTTGTGTCGCCTTTCTCAGAAATCTCTACAACTTTACCCTTTACCTGAGCGTTAAGCCATGAGATTGTCATTATGCCTATTACGGCAAGTAAAAACCGTTTTTTCATAGGTTTTACTTTTTACCTTCCTCACATTTGTTGTTCCGGTATTGGCAGCATTTTGGCAGCTTATTGTAGGCTTTTTGGTCAGCTGTTAATCCATTAACATCGTGACCACCTGCTGCAATGGCTTTTTCAATTTGCTCCTGGCTTACTTTATCTGTGCGATAGGTAACAGTAACAGATTGTTTTTTCTCATCCCAGACTGCAAGCTTAACACCATTAATGTCAGCAGAATTTTCGATGCGTTTTTTACACTCATCGCAATTACCTTTTACAGGAATTGTAACTGTTTTTATGTTTTTGTCCTGCGCCTGTACGCCAAATGAAAGCATCAGAGCACATAGTATTAAAAGAATATTTTTCATGATAAATGTTATAAAGGGGTTAATTAATAAGATTTTTTCCGTTGTGAACGGTTATCCTAAATCCTTATAACACTAGTTTGAATGATCAGATTGTTTAGTAATCGGGGTGGAGGAGCCTGATCTATGTATGCAAAATGATTAGAGTATTGTGAATCACCAGCAAGAACAGGAAAATAAAACACATTGGTAAAGATCAGCTCATTCACCGCTTTAACGAAATGATGCGTTCCAAACTTTTGGAAGGTGAAGTCGGTATTAGTCTTTAGAACATAATTTTCGTCTTTGCAGCAATCATCAGGACCACTTTCACTATCTTCTTCCTCACCACTACAACAATTGTTGCCTTTCATAACGTAGTTTATCTCTTCCAGTTCTCCTCCACAGTAATGAAAATAAACAGGAATGCCCACCGCAGTTATAAGATAAACTACAACCAGGCTCGCAAACAAATATTTCCTGATAAGATTGATAATACAAATATCGAAAAAAACTTAAAGCCGCTTTTCCTCTCGCTGTTAAAAAGCTCAAAAAGCTGATAGCGGAAATTTCCACGTTTGAACTCAAAAAGGGGTATTTAGCCTTGCTAGTTTGGTGATTAAAACGATATTTAGTTATATTTGGCTCTATTAACCGAAAAAATCAGGAATGTCACAGTTATTCAGAACAAAATCACTTAGTAAATTATTGGCAGACGCTGCATCAGGCGAAAAAAGCCTGAAAAAGACACTTGGAATGTGGTCATTGATTGCTTTAGGAATTGGTGCAATCATCGGGGCCGGCTTGTTTGTAAGAACTGCGGCGGCGGCGGCCGATAACGCCGGATCTGGAGTAACTATGTCTTTTGTGGTAGCAGCTATAGGTTGCGCTTTTGCAGGATTGTGTTATGCTGAATTTGCAGCCATGATTCCTATTGCAGGAAGCGCTTATACATACGCTTACACAACCATGGGTGAACTTGTAGCATGGATTATTGGCTGGGCATTAATTATGGAATATGCCCTTGGAGCCGCTACTGTATCCATAGCGTGGAGCGAATACCTGAATAATTTGCTTGGAGGGGCAATTCCATACGAATGGTGTCACTCGCCTTTTGAGCACGCGTATAAAGTTGTGGGCTCTGCCATTTCACAATTTCCTGAGGAACTGGCTAAAACAGCGAAAAATGGTGTTCTCATCCTTTCGGAGGAAAATTACAATGCACTTGCTGAAAACCTGAAATCATCTGTAAACATTTATTCTGGTATTGTTAATTTACCTGCTCTTGGAATTTTATTGGCGCTGACATTGCTTCTTATTAAAGGAACCCAGGAATCGGCCATTGTAAACGGAATTATTGTATTTATTAAAGTAGCTATCGTTCTTTTGTTTATTGCTATCGGCTGGAAATTTATTAATCCAGCTAACCACACACCATATTTAATACCTGAAGGTGTTGCCGGGCATGAGGGCATTTTTACCTGGGGTTATGGGGGAATACTTGGAGGAGCAGCTGTAGTATTCTTCGCTTTTATTGGATTCGATGCTGTATCTACGGCAGCGCAGGAAGCAAAAAATCCTAAGAGAGACATGCCTATAGGTATTTTGGGGTCATTAGCAGTTTGCACGCTTTTGTACGTGCTATTCTCCTATGTTTTAACGGGAGTTGCGCATTGGAGCGAATTTGCGGCGGCAGGAAAAGAAGCGTCGGTTTCTTATGCCGTGCAAAAATATATGATTGGCTACGAATGGCTCGGAACAAGCGTTACAATTGCTATTCTTGCTGGTTTTTCGTCGGTAATTCTCGTAATGCTCATGGGGCAATCACGCGTGTTTTTTTCAATGTCGAAAGACGGACTTATCCCTGGCGTATTTTCCAAACTCCATCCAAAATTCCAGACCCCTTATAAATCAAACATGATTTTGTTTGTTTTTGTCGGTTTATTTGCTGCTTTTATTCCGGGAAGCGTTGCGGGTGACTTGACTTCGTTTGGAACTTTGTTTGCATTTGTTCTTGTGTGTGCAGGGATATGGATCATGAGAAAACGTCACCCAGAAATCGCACGTCCATTCAAAACACCTTTGGTTCCATTGGTTCCAATTTTAGGGATTCTTGTTTGTTCTTTCATGATTATCGCGTTAGACAAGTTTACCCTTGCTTCAGCTTTTGCCTGGATGATTTTAGGGTTGATTATTTACTTCGGATACGGCCGGTCGAGAAGTAATCTAAACAAAGAACAATAATCTAACATCGGAAAAACAGGGATCCTAAATCTTTTTAGAGTCCCCGTACTTCTATTTTATTTGACTTCCGCCTTTTCTGTGTTTTAACTTCATGGTAAAACTTATATGCCATGAAAACCAGATTGATTTTGCTGTTTTTACTACAGCTCAGCCTTGTTAAGGCAGACTTTGACATTGATTCTTTAAGACGTTCGGCTTTTAAACCGATAATGGGTAACTATTTGCGGCAGGTTGACCAACTTTGT
The DNA here is from genome assembly GCA_016788025.1 of Bacteroidia bacterium. Lineage (GTDB taxonomy): Bacteria > Bacteroidota > Bacteroidia > B-17B0 > Aurantibacillaceae > Aurantibacillus. The sequence continues at coordinate 3,715 of JAEUTM010000216.1, read as the reverse complement.
GAAAAGATAAAAAGTACCGATGACAAAAAACTAATCAGGCACTACGCAAAAGAACTTATGGAGCTCAGTGATGATATGGAGTCGACAGTAAACCAGTTTTATGGTTACAAACAAGGAGGAATGACGTTTCGCCCCGCTTTCATTCTCACCAATACCTTTACCTATGCTTATGTGTTTTCATTCTACAACGCAACAGGATCGACACCTTTGGCTACAACCAGGGTTAATAAAATATACGACCAGGCTACCTATATCCGCTTTTTGTATAGTTCGAATCCAGAGAAAATAAAAGCTAAGATCAACAAAATAGAAAACCTGGTACAGGATCTCCGCCTGTTCAGTTAGCGACACTTACCCAAAAAGTACTACAAGCAATTGCATCAACTGTTTTATAGGGAACACGGCATGCAATTGCTTTTTTAATGTCGTAATATCACGAATACTACAAAAATCTGTATCGAATTTGTAATTTTCCAGTTATTAATTCAGGTATGAAGCACATTTATTTTATCCTGGCTTTTGTTTCGGCCAATATGTTTGGGCAGCCGAAAACATATACAGTCAGCTTGTATTATGATATAAACCAGGTAAAACCGATTGATGATTTTAAAAAAGTAGATTCTATGTATTCGAGCTGGTCAAATAACAAATACGCAGTGAAGATTATCGGATACGCTGACTTTCTTCACTCTGATGCCTACAATTTTACCCTTTCAAAAAAAAGGGCAGATGCGGTGAGAGAATATCTTCTTAAAAAAGCGGGCAGTGCAAATGTGTCGATTGAGAACGTGTTAGGAGTGGGCGAGAAACAATCAACAGCTTCCGATTCTAAGGATGGAGAGCCTCAACAGCGCCGCGTAGATATTTGTGTGACCGAAGAAAGTTTTAAAAAGATTGGTACACGGCAAAATATAGTGCAAGTGGATACAGGCTCTAAAAAAACAGAGTCGAAAACCAAGGAAAAAAAGTTGGTGCATTCATCTTCTGAAAAAAAGATCGAAGAATTGGAAAAGGGGGAAAGTTTAACAATTGAAGGTCTGAATTTTATTCCCGGGAGGCACATACCCGTAAAATCTGCCTTGCCAGTGCTGGACAAGCTTCTTAAGACCATGAAAGAACATCCCAATTTAAAGATTGAGATCCAGGGGCATATTTGCTGTATTTATGAAGGCGACGACGGTTTTGACTATGATACCCATGATATGAAACTTTCGAGGAACAGGGCTATGGCCGTTTACAATTATCTTGTGAAAAACGGCATCGATAAGGACCGTATGACCTATAAAGGCTATGGACGGACCCAACCAAAAATTGAGATTGAAAGAAGTGAAGAAGACGAGCAGGCGAACAGAAGAGTGGATATTAGGGTGTTGGAGAATTGATATGCCAGCAATCACTTGCTATTGATAGCTTCGTCGTACCTCCTCGCGATGACATTGCAGATAGCTCATTCTTTCGCTGGAAGAACCCTTGTGGGCTTCTTAGCGAGTCAATGCGCTAGTTTAAGAAAGTTTCTGATAAGTCTGCCACCAACGATCTGGAATCTCGTTATTCGTTGCCGCTTCGTAATCTTTATAACTGCATGGGATTAAAGTGTGTCTCTCAAACTTCAGATCTTTATGAGGCGGGTAGGGGATCTCCATCCACCAGCGATCGCTTTTTTTGCTCTTGTAAAAGTTGATCTCGTATTTTTCGTCTTCCAGGATCACGTGGAAACGTGTGTAATCTGGACTGGTACGATTCGGGAAATCGTTTTTACGTCCGTAGAATCCATCCATAAAACACCAGATCATTTGCGCAGCCAGGTGTGAGGTTTTTCCACCGTGATCGAAACCAGGATTAATCTCGTAAATGCCGAGTGACGATAGTTTGTCGTTCATTCCCGCGTAACGCATCATCTGGCAGGCTTCTTCTGCATAAAATCCATTTGGCGATGCATTTGGATTTGCCGGAGCATCAGAGTGTTTGATGGAGGTAATGTCAAAACTCATCATGTCTGCCTGGCGGATAATGGGTTCGGCCTCTTCAATTTTATCTCTTACCTGGCCCAGTCTGTAAACATCGAAATACAATTTATTCATCATTTCAAGACTGGTCTGGTCAACGAGGTAAGTCTGATATCCAATATTGCTGTAATTAAACAAGTAATTCGGTTGATGAAGGATGATCTTTCCCAGATACGAATCGTTTGAAATTTCTTCGTCCGGATTGCCCAGATCGAAAACACTGTCGATTGCTACTATATTGATGGTTTGTTCGAGATCCTTATACCCCAGGAACTGTGCGTAAGTGAGATCCTGTGAACCACCTATAATGACAGGAATAATATTTTTACGGATCAGGAAATCAACCGTGCTACGGAGCGCAAAATAAGTATCCTCGGTTGTATGTCCAGGATTAATGTTACCCAGGTCAGCAACCTTAATGTCAAAGCTTCCCCCGTAAAGTTTGTAAAGATATTTGCGGACCTCATTGGGCGCCAGGCGACAGCCATGATTGTTCGCAGCGTTCCGTTCTTCCGTAACGCCAACAATAGCAATATCTATATTATTTAACTCTGGAAAATCGTTTCCTGTACTATAAATATTAAATAGGCTCCCGAACTGCTGTTCTTTAAGGCTTGAATTTTCGAGAATGTCGCCCGGGTCAACGGGACTGAAAAAATGTGCGATGTCGCTCATTGGCTAAAAATTATGCATTAAAAATAAAGGCCATTTGGCTCTGAATCTTAGGCCTGGACTTTTTATATTAACAGTTGGCTATTAGGAACTAGGCAGAAATGACCCGGTTAATAACAACTTCGTTAAAAAAATTAAATCAAATTTGCGCGTGAGGAATTTAATAGTAACTTTGTACTGCAAAGTGCTTTAAAATGAAAAACAATCAGGATCAACTCGAGGCTCTACAGGACATTCGTCAGATGATGAAACAATCTTCCCGTTTCCTTTCCCTTAGCGGATTTTCGGGAGTGATGGCAGGAGTGTATGCTTTAACAGGCGCCTATTTTGGGAATAGCCTTATCCAGGAATATAAAGCAAATCATGTATACGATGGTTATACAAGCACCTATATGGCCATGCTGTTTAAATGCACTTTGATCTGTACTGCTATATTGGTAGCCTCCATTGCTACCGCGCTGTTGCTTAGCAAAAGACGAGCTAATAAAAAGGGTTATAATTTATTCGATCACACGGCTATCAGAATGATTATTAACATGGCTATACCTCTTGGAGCAGGGGGCGTATTTTGCCTCGCGCTTATTGTTAAAGGAGAAACAGCTCTTGAATTTGTTGCACCCAGCATGTTGATTTTTTATGGACTTTCTCTTATTAACGGGAGCAAGTATACCCTTAACGACATTAGGTATTTGGGTCTGCTGGAAGTGATTCTCGGTCTCGTTTCTTGTTTCTATCTCAATCACGGAATCTTATTCTGGGCTCTGGGTTTTGGGGTACTTCACATCGTGTATGGAAGCATCATGTGGTTTAAATACGAACGCGGTTCTAATGCTTAATCCAAACATTCATAAACTTCACAAAGCTTTCGAGAGTCGGGTGCGGCTTGGGATCATGAGTGTGCTTATGGTTAACGATAGTGTTGACTTTAACACCCTTAAAGATCTTTTGAAGGTAACGGATGGTAATCTGGCCAGCCATTCTGCAGCGCTGGAGAAGGAAGGTTTTTTACATATTAAGAAGGAGTTTGTGGGAAAGAA
>JAEUTM010000203.1 GCA_016788025.1 Bacteroidia bacterium | reverse complement strand
ACAGGCTGAAAATGGAAAAATTGGTGTAGACCTGGCACAAAACGCAAAACCCGACCTTATTATCTGCGATATTATGATGCCCGTTCTGGATGGTTATGGTGTGATCCATTTATTGAACAAGAACCAGGAAACAGCGAGCATTCCTTTTATTTTCCTTACTGCAAAAAGCGAACGCTCTGACGTGAGAAAAGGTATGGAAATGGGCGCCGACGATTATATCAGCAAACCATTCGACGATATTGAACTGCTTAACGCTGTTGAAAGCCGTTTGAAAAAGAACGATGTTTTAAAGGCAGAATACTCGCACAATGTGCAGGGACTAAACAAGTTCTTTAACGAAGTACAGAAGTTTGATGATCTCAAAAAACTTTCAACGGACCGTCGCAGCAAAATATACAAAAAGAAGGAAGTGATTTTTGGGGAAGAAAGTATACCTGTATTCCTTTATTTTTTAATTAAGGGTAAAGTAAAAACCTATCGTTCTCATGAATATGGCAAAGAATTGATTACCACTTTGTATAAAGAAGGTGACTTTTTTGGTTACAACGCGCTGCTGGAAGACAAACCTTATGCAGAAACGGCCGAAGCGCTTGAAGATGCAGAAGTTTGCCTGATTCCAAAAGAAGACTTTTACGCACTGGTGCATAATAACATTGGTGTGATGCGAACTTTTATTAAGATGCTCTCGGGAAATGTAGCCGAAAAGGAAAAACAACTCATAAACCTTGCATACAGTTCTGTGCGCAAACGCGTAGCGGAAGCATTGCTTCATTTACAGGAGCGTTTCAGTAAACCCAGCGATCAGAATTTCAGCATGGCCATTTCACGTGAAGATTTAGCCAACATGGTGGGAACAGCCACGGAATCGCTCATCCGCACCTTAAGTGAATTTAAGGAAGACAAACTTATTGAAATAAAAGGAAGTAATATTACCATACTCGACGCGTCAAAACTGCGCAAGCTAAAAGTATAATTCCTCCCCTCTTCCAGTTCTAACATTTCCGGATTCCTGATTTCCAGTATTTGGAGTCATGATATAAATCAGGTTATCATATAACCTCTGTCATGTCATTCTTCTCTTCTTAGATCGACCTTTGAAAAGAAGATTGTAATGGAACCCCTCGTAAAAATACCTGAAAATCATCCCGCTGTTTCGCGAGGATTCTCTGGCCCCGTGTGGCTCGACAAAAACGGCCTTGTATATATGATTGCTGGCAACGAACCCGAACATTCCCTGGAACATGCCAAAAGTCAGATCGAAGCATTTGAAGAAGTGTGTGGTGGAACAGCCAGACCCGTGCTCGTAGATTTTACAAACATGAAAGCCATGAGCCGGCCGGCAAGAGAATTCTATACAGGGAAGGGAAACATGAAACGAATTAAGGCGCTGGCAATTGTGAGTGGTTCTAAAATGGGATTCTTTGTAGCCAACTTTTTTATTGGAGTCAACCTCCAGACTGAAATACCAATCCGTATTTGCAATGATGTTGAAACTGCCATCGCATGGCTCAAACAATTTAAAAATGCTTAAGAGCCACATGCCCGTTCCACAATCATACGACGAACGCCTTGAAAGTACCGTAAGGATGCTGATTCAATTTGCGCGCGGAAATTTTAAACCGCGGGCAGAAATAACGGATGAAGACGACAATCTGAATCTAGTGACCACGGGGCTCAACATGCTCGGCGATGAGTTGCAGAACTACAAAACAGAGCTCGATTACAAAAATCTTTTTCTTCAGACCATCTTAAACACAATTGACCAGATTATTTACGTCATTAACAGTGATCCGCAAGATGAAGAACACTATATGCGCTTCACTTTTGTTAGCACACCCATCGAAAAAATTCTTGGCTACTCTCCTTCCGACATGTTGTCGGATAACCACCACCTTTGTGAATCGATTTACCACGATGATAAACAAATGGTTCTCGACGCCTTTTACAGCGCTGTGACCACAGGTCTGCCAACGCCCTGCACTTACAGGGTGATCCATAAAAAAACAAAAGAACTGATCTGGGTTGAAGATCAGATGGTACCCCAGAAAAACGCCACGGGAAAAGTAATACAGATTGTGGGTTCTGCAAAAGACGTAACGGAACGTAAAAAAGCAGAGGAGCTTCTCCTGGAACAAAAAAAATTCACAGAAAAAATCCTAAACCTTTTGCCGGTTGATATTGCGGTGCTCGATAAAGAGCAAAAATACACCTTCCTTAATCCGGCGGCTGTTGGTGATTCAAAGCTCCGCGAATGGCTCATTGGCAAAGACGATTATGATTATTGCCAGAAAAAACAACTCCCTGTTGAGATGGCCGATAACCGGAGAGCGCGGTTTGACGAGGCGATCAGGAACGAAACCAAAATTGGATGGCTCGATACCTACCCGGATAAAAATGGAGAACTCACTTATAAACTCAGGCAATTATTACCGGTAACAGAAAACGGTGTATTTAAATATGCCATTGGTTATGGTGTAGACATTACCGAACTTAAAAAAGCAGCAATAGACCGGGAAAAAC
>JAEUTM010000162.1 GCA_016788025.1 Bacteroidia bacterium | reverse complement strand
GTTCAGCTTTTTAACAGGGAGGAGCAGGAGCTTGATAAGTTTAAAGAGATAAACGCACAGCACAGAATAGCTAATATTAAGTCTATCTTTTATTACTCTGTGTTTTTTCCGGTAGTGGAGATTTTATCATCGTTTTCAATAGCGCTTATTATTTGGTTTGCCGGGGTTAAAGGAAACACATACTCGATTAATCTTGGAGATATTACTTTTTTTGTAATGATGATCAACATGCTGTTTCGACCAATACGTATGCTGGCCGACCGACTCAACACTCTTCAAATGGGTATTGTGTCTGCGGAACGCGTATTTAAGGTTCTGGACACGGATGAAAAAATTCCGAACGTGGGAGTTAAAAATTTTACTGGGATCAAAGACAAGATTCAATTTGAAAATGTTTGGTTTGCGTATCGTAACGACCATTACGTTTTAAGAGATGTATCATTTAGTTTGAAGGCTGGTGATACCGTTGCTTTGGTTGGCGCTACCGGAGCTGGTAAATCAACAATCATTAATCTCCTGAGTCGTTTTTATGAGTACAATAAGGGACGTATTCTTATTGATGGAACGGAGATCAGGGATTTTTCACTGGAGTCTTTAAGGAAGAACACCGGCGTTGTGCTGCAGGATGTTTATCTATTTAACGATACTGTGTTTCACAACATAACCCTAAACAACCCTGATATTAGTTTTGATGAAGTTGTGAGTGCGACCAAACAAATTGGATTATACGAGTACATTCAATCGTTGCCGGGAGGTTTTGAGTATCGTGTTACCGAAAGAGGGCAAAGTCTTTCAGCAGGGCAGCGACAGCTTTTGGCATTTATCAGGGCGTTTGTTTATAAACCTTCTGTGTTTATTCTGGATGAAGCCACTGCAACGATAGATACCCAAACAGAAATCCTGATTCAGCGCGCTGTAGAGAAAATTTCGGAAGGAAGAACATCAATTATCATTGCCCATCGTCTTTCTACAATAAAGCATGTTGATAAGGTTTTGGTTTTCGATAAAGGAGAAATAATAGAGCAGGGTTCGGTGAAGGAGCTTCTGGAAAAAGAAAGCCGTTTTAAAAAACTATACGAATTACAAAATAACAAAGAGAAAGAATATGCCAAGTAAACTGGAGAAATTTGCTGAGTTTGATGTGCTGGAGAATTGCGTTACCTTTTCATTTACCGATATTCCGGTGGGATTTCCTCTTAAAGGGAACTGGCACAGGGATTTTTTTAGAAATGACAATCCAATCGTTTTGGAACTAGGTTGTGGTAAAGGCGAGTATACAGTGGGACTTGCTGCACATAATCCAGATAAAAATTACATAGGTGTTGACATAAAAGGAAATCGAATCTGGACCGGGGCGACACGGGCGCGCGAGCGGAAGCTGGAAAATGTGGGCTTTTTGCGTACACGAATTGATTTTATCGACCACTGTTTTGGAGAAAAAGAAGTTGATGAGATCTGGATCACATTTCCCGATCCTCAGCCTCAAAAGACCCGGGCAAGGAAAAGGTTAACGCACGACATCTTCACCAATAGGTATAAAAAGTTTCTTAAACCAGGGGGAATTGTTCATCTGAAAACCGACAGCACCGGCTTTTATGAATACACATTGGAAGTGATCGAAAAAAATAGATTTCCACTGATCTGGCATACAAACGATCTCTATAAAAACTGTCCTGATGATCGTAAAGAGCTGATCAACATCAAAACATATTACGAGGCTTTATTCACTTCAAAAGGAGAGAATATTAAGTATGTGTGTTTTCAGCTTGGGTAATTAAAAATCATTATCTTGGGATTTTAAACCCAAATCCGATGAAAACACTTTATTTGCCTGCTATTGTCTGTCTGTTCATCTCTTGCCAGAAGCCAAAAAACTGGGAGTGCAGCTGTGATGTCACTACAAGCTCAGGATCAGCAACCAAGACCAAGGAGATTACCAACACGAAAAAGCGCGATGCTAACGAAGAATGCGCCGACTATGGTAAGAGACTGATCGGTGGAAATGGCAAGTATGTTTGTAAGATCACTGAAAAGTAACTTCCGCCATTAAGAGAACCTTTTATTGACTTTGATGGGTTGGTAAGCTTATTCTTAAGGCAATATTCATGTTAAAAATATTTCCTACTTTGTTCGGAGTATTCAGATAGCATGGATAAGCAGCCACTTCTCGAAGTAAAAAACCTGGTTACAGAATTTCGGACCGAAAGGGAGTCGGTGAATGCTGTAAATGATGTTTCGTTTACTTTAAATCGAGGTGAGACCATTGGCATTGTGGGCGAGAGCGGTTCAGGAAAGTCTGTAACCTCGCTTTCGATCATGAAACTGATTCCAAATCCACCGGGTAGAATCAAGTCAGGAGAAATTGTGTATCACACAAAAGAGGGTAAAGCTGTAAACCTTGTTACCACTAATCAAGAGGAAATGGCAGGGTTTCGGGGAAACGAAATCGCAATGATTTTTCAGGAGCCCATGACATCTCTGAACCCTGTGATTACATGTGGTGAACAGGTAATGGAAGCAATTATGCTTCACACCAGGATTGGGAAAAAAGAAGCCCGGGAAAAAGTAATTGAATTGTTTAAGGAAGTGAAGTTGCCCGTGCCGGAGCAAATGTTTGATCGCTATCCGCACCAATTATCGGGCGGACAGAAGCAGAGAGTGATGATAGCTATGGCAATCAGTTGCAAGCCAAATGTCCTTATCGCAGACGAACCAACCACAGCCCTCGATGTAACGGTACAGAAAAATATACTTGAGCTCCTTCAGCAGTTACAGCAACAATACCAGATGGGTATTTTGTTCATTACTCATGACCTTGGGGTGATTGCGGAATTAGCAGATAAAGTTGTAGTGATGTATAAAGGTAAAATCGTAGAGCAGGGTACTGTACTCGACATTTTTTCAAATCCAAAGCATCCTTATACAAAAAGCCTCCTGGCATGCAGGCCGCCTTTAAATTTTAGAGTAAAGAAGCTCCCGGTTGTAAGTGATTTTATGAGACGCGAGGAGAACGGGGAGATTATAGAGTTGCAGAATAATGTTGAGCAGGCGTTCAAAAATGCGGTGATCAGTCCTGAAGAGCGAAAAAAATCGATGGAGGATCTTTACAATGGAAAAAAGGTTTTGGAACTTAAGAACGTAAAGACGTGGTTTCCGGCTAAACGAACAATGTTCGGGAAAGTAAGTGAGTACATGAAAGCGGTTGATGATGTTAGTTTTGATGTGTACGAGGGAGAAACGCTGGGACTGGTGGGAGAAAGTGGTTGTGGGAAGACTACTCTCGGAAGAACAATCTTAAAACTGGCAGATGCTGTTGACGGCCAGATAATTTATCGCGACAAAGATATTCTGAAAATGGAGGAGAACGAGTTTCGGGATTACCGGAGAAACATGCAGATTATTTTTCAGGATCCCTACTCCTCTCTAAACCCCCGAATAACGGTAGGTGAGGCTATTGAGGAACCAATGAAGGTTCACAGAATTTACGATTCACCCTCGGAGCGAAAAGCTAAGGTCCTCGAGCTTCTTAAGAAAGTTGGACTAGAAGAAAAGCACTACAACAGATATCCTCATGAGTTTAGCGGTGGACAAAGGCAAAGAATATGCATTGCCCGGGCTCTGGGATTAAATCCTCAGTTTATTATTTGTGATGAAAGCGTAAGTGCGCTTGATGTAAGCGTTCAGGCTCAGGTGTTGAATCTCCTGAATGATCTTAAAAAGGAATTTAAATTTACCTACATATTTATCAGTCATGATTTAAGCGTCGTAAAATTTATGAGTGATAGAATGATCGTAATGCAAAAAGGAAAGATAGAGGAGATGGGCGATCCGGACGATATTTACGCTTCACCTAAAAGCGAATACACCAAAAAACTGATCGATTCTATTCCGAAAGGAACTATTGAAAACATTATTTCATCACAAAAAACCAGAACCTAGAAACCATGTGGGATTTTTTAAAACAGCTTACCGACCCGCACAGTATCATACAATACGGTGGACTCTGGTTATTGCTGTTTGTTATTTTCGCGGAGACCGGTTTACTAATAGGGTTCTTCCTCCCGGGGGACAATTTGATTTTGTTGGCCGGGATACTTTGCAAAGCCAAACCGGAACTAATGAATGTAAATTATTTTGAACTCACTTTTTTGATGACTTTAGCGGCCGTATTGGGTAATGCCACCGGTTATTGGTTCGGACGAAGAGTGGGGGAGAAGCTCTACGCTCGCAAAGATTCCTGGTTTTTTAAACAAAAACAAATAGAAATTACCAAAACCTATTATAATAAATATGGCGGTAATCTTACTTTAATTCTCGCCAGATTCCTACCTGTAGTGAGAACATTTGCGCCGGTAATTGCAGGTGTTATAAAAATAGACTTCTACAAATTTATGTTCTTTAATCTTGTAGGAGCATTGGCCTGGATATTAAGTTTGACGGCAATTGGTTATTTTCTTGTTCAAATTTTCCCGCAGATCACAGATTACATGGGCTACATATTTATAGCCTTGATCGTGCTCACGGCAATTCCAATTTTGCGGTTGGTTTTCAAGAAAAGAGATTGAGGTTACAAACCCAAAGGTTTTCCCTGATAATAATCCAGCACTTTTAGTTTAAACACATAATCGTATTTTGCCTGTAATAAGTTGCTTTCTGCAGCAAACAAACGATTTTTAGCAGTGCTGAAATCAAAGGCGCTTATCACTCCTGCATTAAATTTCTGTTGAGCAAAGGTAAACGATTGGCTCGCAGCTTCAACACTCAACTTACTGGCATTGTATTTGTTCAGAGCGGCTTTGGCATTCGTCTGTGCTTGCACAATATTCTTATATAAATTCTGCTTATTGAGATCCTGAGATAATTTTGCATTAAGTGCGGCAATCTTCGCGTTTTTAATCGCTGTATGCGTTTGCAGGCCGTTAAACAGGGGTACATTCAATGTAAAACCGAGACTCTTGTTAACATTGTCCTTAAACTGATCGGAAAGAGGCTTGTTACGTGTTTGAACTTCTGTTACCGGCGCATATACTGGAATAGGAATATCACTGCTACTGGACGCGGCGTATCCAATTAATTGTGTCTGCCCGGTATAATTAACGCCGATAATATCCTTTGCCAATCCCGAGGTACCGGTACCCATGGTGGCATTAAAACTTAGGGTAGGACTAATTCTTCCCCTGTTCGATTTTAATATTCTTTCAGCACTCATGATAGCGTATTCACCGCTTTTTATAATTGGCTGTGTTTTTAAGCTCGCTTCGTAAACGTATTGTGCATTGTCTTCAAGTAATTGCGTTTCATTTATGGAAATCTCCGGCCTTGCTATGCTAAAGTTTGTAACACTATCAAGGTTCATAAGCTGTTTCAGGGTTAACATCGAGATCTGGTAATTATTCTCGGCAGTTGTAACATTAACTAAGTCATTTGCAAGTTGTGCTTTGATATCGTATTCGTTGCTTTTCGCTGAGGCCCCTGCAGCAACAAGTTTCGAAGTCCTGTCGAGTTGTTCGAGACTCACACTGTATTGGTTCTGGGCAATTTTTAAAAGTTCATCCGAGAAAATCACTCCAATGTATGCGTTTGCCACGCTAAGCGATAGATCGTTTTGCTGTTGTTTAAGTCTTTCTACACCGCTAAGGTATGTGTATTCGTTTGCTTTGATATTGTTATATTGGCTTAGTCCGCTCCATAAAACAACGCTTCCAGTCAGATAGAATTGCTGCGAAAGCACTTGTGTATTGGCAAAAGTGTTTGTAAACCGGTCAATCGTTTGCCCAAAGTTGTAAACGTGTGAGGCACCGGCATTAACACTCGGCAGTACGCTTGCCTTACTTTGATTGGAATTATTTTTATTAATCTCATTGTTAAGAGCACTTTGCGTCAAACTGATATTATGTTTCAGGGCGTAATCGATACAGGCCTGGAGGTCCCACCCGGATTGCGCTTTAGAGACTAAAAACAAAAAGCTTAAGAGGAAAAAAGATAAATTTCTCATGAAATGTTTTCTGATGAGTCCAAAATTAAAGAATTTATAACCTCAAGCTGTCTTAAAGCACAAATCTTACAGGAACGGCAAATTTTTGGGAAGTTCAGGGATAAACGCTTATGAAGTTGCAGCCTTATCCCTGGTTTTTCGCTTATTGAGATTAATAACAATAAGCAGAAAAAGTCCGCCGCTTGCTGCAACAGTCAACAAACTATAAGTAGGTACGGTGAAAAAATAGGTCAAAACGGATGTGCTAATGGTAATCAGGGTAAACACGTAAATGATCACTACAGTCTTTGCGTGACTGTAGTTGCAGTCTAATAATTTATGATGAATATGGTTTCTGTCTGCATTAAAAGGCGACTGCCCTTTTACAGCCCTTATTATAAATACGCGCAAGGTATCTAAGAGAGGGTATACCAAAGCAGAGATTGCAAATACGGGCTTGTTTACCCTTACCCAGAAGTCATCAAGTTTGTCAATAGGGTACTCAATCATACGTATAGCCATCACGCAAATGAACATACCAATGATCAAAGATCCGGAATCACCCATGAAAATTTTCGCCGGAGAAAAGTTGAAAATCAAAAACCCCGCAAGTGCGCCCGCCAGTGCAAAAGAAAGCGCCGCATAACCAAATTCATTGGCAAACACAAACCAGGTTCCAAAAGCACAAGAGCTCAAAAACCCCACTCCGGCAGCAAGACCATCTACCCCATCAATAAGGTTAAAGGCATTTACAACCACAACGTACGTAAAAATAGAAATGAAGACACTGCCCCAATAAGGTATCTCGGTAACCCCAAAAATATTGTGAAGTCCGGTAATACGTATGTCGCCCATTAATACCAGGATAAGTGCTACAACAATGTGCGCAAATAGTTTTTTTACCGGAGCCGTGCCAATGATATCGTCTTTAACACCAACAAAAAAAAGAATAAGACTCGTTGCGATGATCAGTTTAAATTCAGTGATAGAGTGTAGTATCTTATCATAATAAGCTCCGTCTTCAATATTAAACCATAAGGTGAAGGCAAAAAGAGTCCCCGCATAAATGATAATTCCACCAATTGTAGGAATGGATCTCTTGTGGATTTTTCGTTCTTCACTTGGCGCGTCAATAAGACGTTTCAGAACTGCGACTTTGATAAGGGAAGGGGTCGAATAAAGAACAACAATAAAGGACGTAAAAAATACGAGAATTAAAGCTTCCATCTAAAAGTCATAATACAGATTATAGATACTGGTTTTTAAGCCCACATAAATATAATTTGTTTGATTATCCAAGGAGCTAAAGGTAGAAAAATTTTGAGTTCTGTAGAGTATTCCAAGACTTATGTTTAGGTTATAAGAAGGATTTATAAGGTACCCTATTTTTGCATTAATGATTGAGATTTGCGAGTAGGTTCCACCGAACATTTCAACCCACTGGTAATGGTATCGGGCGTTGGCCGAAAACCGATTTTTTTTGTAATCACCAATAACTACCATTTCCTGACCGTTACCGGGTGTATAAGCTAAATTCTGGTTATAATGTGAATAAGATTGATCGCTGACCGCTCCTTTCGGATTTATGTAACTACCAGCTTTAACATCGTTAAATTCAATCTGCATAAAGAGATTTTTGAACCCAAATGCATCAAAGTAGTTTACTCCTAATTGGTATCCATAGGTCACATCAGTGCTGTCTCGGCTGCTTAAATTATCACCCATAAACTGACCGTAAAGACTGAAGGATCTACTCAATTTAACCTTAGCGTCGCATCCAATAAGTATATTGTTTTTATTGTGAAGACCATAGCTTGCCAGATTTGTGTAAATAACAGGATTAAAATACTGCCAATCTAAGTGCTGACGGTTTTTGTCATCACCCGCTTGCCAGATGAGGGCCTGGAAGAATCCGAGATTAAAACGTTTGGTTACATTAACACTTAAATACTGGAAAGAAGCAGCTTTTTTCTGAAATAATCGCTCCGTGTTGGGGTTAATAATTTTAGCAGCTGGTACGAGATTCATAAGTACTGCATAAATATTACTGTATTGCACCCTGCCTTTGAACCAACTTTGTGTAACTCTCGCGAAAGGATAATTAAAGGAATTGTCGCTCAACAACAACGACCTGTAACCATTCCCTATCTTTTGTTTCCCATGCCCTACCTGGATATTTAATTTTTTAAGCGCCTGAATGGAAACAAAGCCAGATGAGAACGCATAATCAAACCCCGATGTTTTAAATGTTTTCCAGCGCCCTTGCCCAGGAACAACCTGACTGGCCCGGGCCGCGTCAGCTATATAATTAGGAAATACAGACTGACTCTCGGCAAACATGGTTTCAAAATAAACTCTATCGCCAATTACACCACTGGCAATCAGACCGCGCGTATTAGAATAAAGCATTTTCGAAACAGTATCACTTAGGTTTTTACCGACTTCAAGATTCAGAATAGGATCAATATAGAGCTTGAATTTTTCCTTTTTGGGTTCAACACGTAAAAAATGCTTGTAAAATACTTCGTCAATGGCGGGATCATCCACAATAAATTTAAACACTTTATGACTGTCGGCCACATGCAGGTATTTTTTCGAAAAGAAGGGTATGTATGGTTTAATGCCACTATGAATCGAAGAATCCGGGACATTTAAACCTCTTTCGGTTAGTAACGAAAAAGAATAGTCATTCGGTAAATTATAGAATTGTGCCTTAGAGAAACCAATGCAGAAATAAAACAAAGCCATCAATCCATAGGAAAAAGATATGTTTGGCCTTAGCATCTGTAGCGCTTACAGTTTTTTAACCGTTTCAGATTTGTCTTGCAGGATTAGTATCTGTTTGAGAATTACCAAACCTTTACGTTTTCCTTTTTCTTAAAATCGGCGTACACAGACCGTATTCCTTCCTCAAGTTCAATGCGATGTTTCCAACCTAAAGAGTGGAGCAAACTCACGTCCATCAGCTTACGTGGCGTGCCATCAGGCTTGGTGAGATCGTGTTTGATTTCGCCTTCATAACCAACAATTTTTTGAATCATTAACGCAAGATCCTTTATCGAAAGATCGGTTCCCGTTCCCACATTTACATGCTGTTGACCACTGTAGTTTTGCATTAAGAAAACACAGGCATCACCCAGATCATCGGCGTGTAAAAATTCACGCAAAGGGGATCCGGTACCCCACATTTCTACAGAAGGACTGCTATTTTGTTTGGCTTCGTGAAACTTTCTTATCAAGGCAGGAAGAACATGTGAGTTGTTCAGATTATAATTATCGTTAGGTCCGTAAAGATTGGTTGGCATTACGGAAATAAAATCGGAGCCATGCTGCCTTCTATAACTTTCGCACAATTTAATTCCAGCAATCTTGGCAATAGCATAAGGTTCATTTGTATCCTCCAGGTAACCGCTTAGAAGATACTCTTCCTTCAGAGGCTGAGGAGCCAATTTAGGATAAATGCACGAAGAACCCAGAAACATTAGTTTTTTCACTTTATGTTCAAAAGCAGAATGAATCACATTATTCTGGATCATCAGATTTTCATAGAGGAAATCTGCCCTGTAAATATTATTGGCTTGGATCCCGCCAACTTTTGCTGCGGCCAAAAAAACATACTCAGGCTTTTCCTTTGCAAAAAAATCACTTACCTGTTGTTGATTTCGGAGATCAAGCTCGGAAGACGTTTTTAAGACGAAATTTTTGTAGCCCTTGCTTTGAAGGTTCCTGTGAATAGCCGATCCTACCATGCCCCGGTGGCCGGCTATGTATATGCGGGAAGATAATTCCATGGAAATTCTTACTCCTTATAGTTTAAAATTTTGTGACCACCGTCCAACAGGTATTTGTCACGCTTAAATAGTTCGAGATCTGACTGAACCATTTCCTTGCACAATTCTGATACGGTGTATGTTGGAGTCCATCCTAATTTCGCTTTGGCTTTACTCGCGTCACCAACTAACAAATCTACTTCGGCGGGACGGTAATATTTCGGATCAATCTCAACTAGAATTTTGCCACTGGATACGTCAATACCCTTTTCAGCTTCTCCTTTACCTTCCCACTTAAGTTTGATCCCCACTTCGGCGAAAGACATATTGATAAATTCCCTTACAGTAATTTTAACGCCGGTAGCAAGAACGAAATCATCAGCTTCTTGCTGCTGAAGCATCCGCCACATTCCTTCTACATAATCTTTGGCATGCCCCCAGTCGCGTTCAGAATCAATGTTTCCCATAAACAGTTTGTCCTGCATGCCCAAACTAATTTTTGCAACCGCCCTGGTAATTTTGCGCGTAACAAATGTTTCGCCTCGAAGTGGACTTTCATGGTTAAATAATATACCATTACATGCGTACATACCGTAACTCTCCCTGTAGTTTTTAGTAATCCAGAACCCATATAGTTTTGCAACGCCATACGGACTTCTCGGATAAAACGGAGTTGTTTCTTTTTGCGGAACCTCCTGCACTAAACCATATAACTCGCTTGTGGAAGCCTGATAAAATCTTGTCTTTTTTTCGAGGCCAAGAATGCGAATGGCTTCCAGGATCCTCAATGTTCCTAAAGCGTCTGAATTGGCTGTATATTCAGGCGTTTCAAAACTCACTTTTACGTGGCTTTGCGCGGCAAGATTGTAAATTTCGTCTGGTTGAACTTCCTGGATAATTCTAATAAGGTTGGTACTGTCAGTTAGATCTCCGTAATGGAGTTTAAAATTCACGTTTTTTTCATGACGGTCCTGGTACAAGTGATCAATACGATCGGTATTGAATAAAGAACTGCGTCTTTTGATGCCGTGTACTATATATCCTTTGTTTAATAATAGCTCAGCAAGATAAGCTCCATCTTGTCCGGTTACGCCTGTAATAAGTGCTACTTTTACCATAAATTCAATTAACAATATTACGAAAAATTAACGGGCTAAAAAGCCATATTAGGCTAAAAGGTCCAAATGATTTTTAGCTATATTTGACACTTGTAAACCAATACAACTAGATATGAAATCAACTTTCACCAAAAAGAATTATTACATTTTAGTAAGCGGAATAATCCTTATCGCCCTTGGATATATTTTAATGATTGGCGGTGGAAGCAAGGACCCAAACGAATTTAATCCGGAAATTTTCAGTTTTCAACGAATCACACTGGCGCCGCTTGTTTGTCTTTTGGGATTTGTAACCATTATCGTTGCTATTATGTGGCGCCCTAAGTCGGAAAGCGCCCAAGTCTCTAAATAAATGGATGATTTATCAAATCCGCAGGCCCATTCCAAACCAAAGCGGGGTGTCAGACGCTTTTTATTGTTCGCTCTGTTAATTCTGTCTGCTGGCTTCTTTATTTATTATTTTATTTGCGGAATGACGTACAGTGAGGGAACTCGTTCAGGAATTCTTACGAAAGTGAGTAAAAAAGGGTTTTTGTTTAAAACCTACGAAGGCGAAATTATAATTGGAGGCCTAAACCAAGGGGATGGGGCCATATTGCCGGCTCGCGTCTTCAATTTTTCAGTCCGGGAAAAAGGTGTATACGATCAGCTCGAAAAGGACCAGGGAAAAAAGGTAGTACTTCACTATCGCGAGGTAATCAAGAGTTTTTTCTGGCAGGGAGAGACTAACTATTTTGTTGACAGTGTAACTTATTCAAATTAATTATGACATATTTCCAGGCTTTCATCATCGCCGTGATAGAAGGATTAACAGAGTTTTTACCGGTTTCATCTACAGGTCACATGATCCTGGCGGATTCTTTATTAAAAATAAGGGACGAAGAATTTGCAAAGACATTCGAGATCGTTATTCAGCTCGGCGCAATTATGGCTGTTCTTTTCATGTACATAAAGCGTTTTTTGGTGGGAATAAATATTTATGCCAAACTCCTGGTAGCGTTTCTTCCAACCGGCATTATCGGATTACTGGCGTATAAAACAATTAAACATTACCTCTTTAATCCCTACACTGTGAGCATTGCGCTTATTGTTGGCGGAGTTGTTTTAATAATGCTTGACAAATGGAGCGAACGAAAAAGCAGCAAATACAAAAACGTGGAAGATATCAGTTTTGGCGGAGCTATTAAGATTGGGTTAATCCAGTGCCTATCAATGATTCCAGGGGTTTCGCGCGCAGCAGCTACCATATTCGGCGGCGTTTTTTCCGGCTTTGATCGCAAGCAGGCCGCGGAGTTTTCTTTTTTACTTGCCATCCCAACAATGTTTGCGGCTTCAGGTTACGATTTGCTTAAAGAGAAAGACAATATACACTCGGACGACATTAAGATTATGCTCTTCGGGGGATTAGTTGCATTCGTTGTTGCCATTTTTGCAGTAAAGGGATTTATTGCTTTTTTAAATAGATATGGCTTTAAGCATTTTGGGTGGTACAGGATTGTTCTGGGAATTGCCTTCCTCTGTTACGCCTTGTACAGCGGTCTCGAAATCAGGGATTAAGAGCTTTAACAAACATCTTTCTGTTAATTAATCACGGGCCAGACAGGGCTGCCTGATCGATTATTCAAATAACTTCGCTGCAAAAGAACATTATCGTGAGTGACAGGTTAACCAGGAAAAATTTACGAACCTCCGGCGTTACTGTAATTATCAGTTTATCGCTTGTGCTGTTTATGCTTGGCGCACTAGGATTGCTGATCATTAACGCCAACAAGCTTACTACTCATTTTAAAGAAAATGTTGGCTTTCAGATTTATTTACGCGACACGGCAAGCTCGGCTCAGATTGATGCATTGATCCAGGAGTTGAACAAAGCACAATTTACCAAAAGCGTAAACCTGATTAACAAAGAAGAAGCTGCAGAAAAATTAAAAGCAGATCTCGGAGAAGATTTTGTTTCTTTTTTGGGAAGTAATCCGCTTTTAAACTCTCTTGAAGTAAAATTAAATGCAGACTACGCCAATACGGATACCCTTCAGATTATTGAAAAGGACCTTTTGCAAAAGCCGTACATCAAAGAAGTGGTTTATCAAAAAGCAATGATCAATAAACTTAATAAAAACACGAGAGCTCTCGCTTTCTTCATGCTCATCTTTAGCGGAGCTTTACTTATAGTTGCCATTGCTCTCATAAATAACACCATCAGATTATCAATATATTCGCAACGGTTCCTTATCAGAACAATGTATCTCGTTGGGGCAACGAGGATATTCATCAGCAAACCGTTTATATTTAAAGGCTTCAGACAAGGCGTAATTGCGGGTATAATCGCAGGCGTGTTGTTGGCAGGTTTTTTAATGCTTAGTACCAGGTTCATTCCAGACCTGCTTCAGCTACAGGACGAAAACGTGCTTCTGATCTTATTTGTTGGAATTATCCTTGTGGGAATTATTATTTCCGCTTTTAGTGCATTTTTAGCAGTTCTCAGGTATCTTCACCTTAAAACCAGCGATTTGTATTTCTAAGCGCCCTTTGTGTTTTCTTAACGAGCGTGTTCAAAAGAAATACTTACTTTTATAGCTCAAAATTTATCTTTTATGGACAACAACAATTTAAGAAATACCGAGGTATCGGATTTGGATTTTGTAAGTGTAACGGGACAAAACAGACTGTTAAAAGCATCTTTTTCCTGGATGGCTTTAGCCATGTTACTCACTTCTGTTTCGGCGTTATTATTCGCGTCAGTTCCGGAATTAACTTCTACTCTTTATGTAAATACTGATTTGGGGCTTAAACCAACTGTTTTTGCGTACATAGTTATGTTTTCACCACTGGCATTTATCCTGGCAATAAACTTTGGCTTAAACAGAATGTCCTTCCCAACGCTTATTGGTGTATTTGTTTCATTTGCAATTGTAATGGGCATAAGTTTGAGCTCAATATTCTATGTATACAATATTGATTCGATAACTAAAGTATTCCTTAGCACAACCGCATTATTTGCATTGATGGCTATTGCGGGTTATACAACGAAGACAGATCTGACGAAGCTGGGAAGTATCCTAATGATAGGAGTTTTAGGGATTGTCATCGCTTCTCTTATCAATATGTTTTTAGGAAGCGCAAAAATGGATTATATTATCAGTATCTTGGGTGTTGTAGTCTTTACTGGCTTAACGGCGTATGATGTTCAAAAAATCAAAAACTTAGGTTACCAGGTTGAAGGTCAGGCTATTGCTTCAAAGCTTGGCATCATCGGAGCTTTAACTCTTTATTTGGATTTTATTAATTTATTCCTTTTCCTTCTACGCTTATTCGGCGGTAAAAAGGATTAAACAAAACATATTTTGTTATTGAGAGCTCGTCCCGAACAATCAGGACGAGCTTTTTATTTTAGATTTTTAGATCACTTAGTGCAGCATACTCTTAAATGAGGGAAGTAACGCTTGTAAGGTCAAAATTTATTTTATCTTTGGTGTAGAAAAGGTAGCCCCCGAGGACCCAATTGGATCTCATTATTTTCTGAATGTATCGCTGTTTTAAAATATTCTGCTTTATGCTGTTCATCATTTCCTCTCCTGGAATTTTTGGACAAGGTAACAGCAATTGTGGATCGGCAACTCCTTTCTGTACCGGGCAGACAATGCAATATCCGGCGTCAACAAATGCCGGAGCGGCACAGTCGGGCCCTTATTATGGATGTTTGAGTTCGCAGCCTAATCCCGCATGGTTCTTTATGCAAATCAATACTGCAGGCACAATGTCAATTGCAATGTCGGCCGCTCAGGATATCGATTTTATTTGCTGGGGACCATTTTCCAGTCTATCGGGTGCCTGTGCTAATCTCACACAAAGCAACATGCAGTCGTGCAGTTATTCTGGTTCCCCAACAGAAACATGCACAATCGCAAACGCGGTGGCGGGCCAGTTTTACCTGATGTTAATTACAAACTTTTCAAATGCTGTTCAGAACATCACCTTTAACCAAATGAATGCGGGAACCTCTGGTGCGGCTTCAACAAATTGCGGTTTCGTTTGTGTAGTTTCGGCAACAAACTCAGGCATTGTTTGCGCCGGAGGAGCAGTTACGCTTTCTTTAACACCAAACACCAGCTCGGCGGTGTCAAGTTATACCTGGGCAGGTCCCAACTCTTATAGCTCTACTTCTCCTTTAAATTATCTGAACAATATACAGTCAGGAGGACTTTATTCAGTAACAGCGACCGCTAACTCAACTATCAACGGTGTGCCATACAGTCAAACCTGCCAGGCAACAACATCTATCACAGTAGTACCATATCCCACATTTTCTATTTCCCCTGCAAGCTACACAATATGCCAGGGAGGAATGTACAACCCAGCGGTAGTTATTGTTCCCGGAAATTACAATTATAACTGGACTACAACCGCGCCCGGAATGTTTGCCACACCAACACAAATGAGCACAAATTTTTTGCCCAACTTGTTAGCTTCAACCGTTACACAAACGACCTATGTTTTCGCCGTCTCTGTGAGTCCTACAATCTACCCCTGTCCAACAACTAAAACAAGTACCTTAACAATTCTAAATCCGGCTCCGCCTGTAATTAATCAAACACCTGGACTTTGCGACATAGGTAATCCGGTTCAATTGACCGCAACACCTGGAGGTGGTACCTGGAGCGCCAATCCGGCTGTTAACCCGGTTGGTATATTCAGCCCTTCTTTATCTTCCATCGGAACACAAACAGTTAAGTATACAATAAGCGTTGGTTCCTGCCTGGTAAGCAACACCAATACACTGGAAGTTTCTAAATTTAACACCGCGGCTCTTTCTTCGTCTGTCGGTTATATGTGCGCTCTTGACGCACCTCTTAACCTCATGAATATAGTGCAGAATACAGTTACCGGAAGATGGAGCGGAACGGCGGTGACTAACAATTTTTTTAGCCCGGGAACACTACCATCAGGAACTTACAGCCTGACATATAACACACGATCACAGCCTGACACGCTTGTTTGCCCTGCAAATACAGTTATGGTGATCCAAATATTCAATCCACCGACACCTATAATTTCACCAATTTTACCCAAATGTACAAATGCGGGAAGTGTAGTACTAACTGCAATTCCGCCTGGCGGGATCTGGTCGAATAGTTCGGGTATAACTTTAAATGGAATTCAGACGCCGTCGTTATGTAGCGCCGGAATAAACACCGTAACTTACACAGCGGGTCAGGGGACCTGCGTTGCTTCATCGTCCAAGACCTTTCATGTGTCTCAGTTTCGCTCTGCGGCCATTACGGGTACTGTTCCCGAGCAGTGTTTTAATTTCAATGCTTTTAACCTGATGACCATTGTTCAGAGTACACTTGGTTCATGGAGCATGTCTACCAATGGTGGGGTGTCGCATACACCTCTGCCC
>JAEUTM010000105.1 GCA_016788025.1 Bacteroidia bacterium | reverse complement strand
TACCTTTGCCGGTGTTAGGATCACCTTCGCTGAATACATTTCCTTTTAGGGCAAATGCCAGTGGAGGTAAGTTAAAACTCCAGATATCATCACCACCTTTTCCGCCTTCACGGTTTGAGCTGAAATATCCACGTTGTTTTTTACCTTCATATACGATACCGAAATCGTCATACGAAGAATTGATCGGGTATTTTAAGTTCTCTACAGGCTTACTCATTTTTCCGTCTGATCCAATTTCAGCCATAAAAATGTCCAATCCTCCTAAACCAGGATGGTAGTCTGAAGAGAAATAAAGTTTCCTTCCATCACTTGAAACAGAAGGGAAAGATTCGTTCCCCGCAGTATTAACCATAGGACCACAGTTTTTAGGTTGACCCCAGGAGTTGCTTTTCGCATCGTAAGTACAACTCCAGATATCGAGCCCACCATAACCACCGCTAAGGCGTGTAGTGAAATACAATACTTTGCCGTCAACAGATAGGCAAGGATGTGCGAAATGAACAGTATCATTTACAAAAGGTAAAAGTGTGCCTTCTCCCCATGTACTACCTTGTTTTTTAGCCATGTAAAGACCACATTTATTTTGTTTCCCTTTATCTTCAGGACAACGAGTATAGAAGATCATATCACCTTTTTTGCTTACCCAGCCACGAGCTTCGTTAACTGGAGTAGACACAGAAGGTGGCAATAAAACCGGAGTTGACCATTTTCCGTTTTTATCAACTTTTGCTTCATATAAGTCGGAGTGATTAGCGCCGGTAACCATTTCCTGGCCACCAAGACTTCCATCTCTGTCTGAAGTAAACATTATTGTTTGTCCTTTTTTATCGCTAAAACAAGGAGCGTAATCGTTTTGTTTAGAGTTTACAAGAGAAATGTTTTCAATTTTATAACGCATCGGGTTATCCACCCATTGCTGAGCAAGTTCTGCAGATTTTATACCAAGATCAGCTTTTTTAGCGTCGCCACCCTTAGACTTATAATTGTTGTACTCTACGATCGCTTCAGGGTATTTCATCTGATTTTTAAGCACTTCCGCTAAACGCAGGTACACATTTGGATCGTCGAAAGCAGAAGCAATAGCTTTATTATAGTATGTTTCGGCGCCTTTGTAATCGTTAATTTCCTGGCTGCAAACACCTGAACGGTACAATATGATAGCCTTCTTGTCTTTAGAGGCGCCGGCATATGCTTCTTTATAGTAGTTAAGGGCTTCAAAGTACATACGAGAGTCAAATGCCTCGTCGGCTTTCTTAAGAGCCTTTTGCGAAAACCCTGATACACAGAAAAATAGAACAGCTACGGCTGCTAAAGTAAGCTTGGTAATGTTTTTCATACTTTAAATAAAGTTTAGTCGGCTGCTAAAATAACGATAATTTTTAAAAACTTCCAAAAAAATGAAGTTTTTACTGTTTTTTTTCGCATAGCACGTAAAAATCATTGATTTAAGGTAGTAAGGCCATTTTCAAGCGAAAATTTTTGTGGCTAATTTCGCCCTTTATGTCTGGAGTTTACTTACATATTCCGTTCTGCAAAAAAGCATGTACATACTGTGATTTTCATTTTAGCACAAGTCTCGGGAATGTAGATGCAATGGTAAATGCAATCGTAACGGAAGCAGAAC
Source organism: Bacteroidia bacterium (assembly GCA_016788025.1). Classification (GTDB taxonomy): domain Bacteria; phylum Bacteroidota; class Bacteroidia; order B-17B0; family Aurantibacillaceae; genus Aurantibacillus. The sequence goes on along the minus strand of JAEUTM010000105.1, from coordinate 16,385 downwards.
TCAGGCATAACTATCTGCCTCTTAACGAGAAATTGGAAAGTATTTATTTTGGGGGAGGGACACCAAGCATTTTAGCTCCCGCAATGATTGAAAGAATGGTTGAGAAATTAAACCATTTATTCGTTTGGGACAAGAATATTGAGATTACCCTTGAAGCAAATCCCGATGATATAGATCTTCAAAATCTTGCTTCCTGGAAAAAAAACGGCATCAATCGCCTCAGTATTGGTCTGCAAAGTTTTACGGACGATGAACTGCGCTGGATGAACCGCGCGCACACAGCGGAGGAGTCTGTTTCTTCCGTTAAGAGGGCTCAGGACGCGGGCTTTGATAATATCACCATAGATCTTATTTACGGCAGTAAATTCCAGAACATTTTAAGCTGGCAGGAAACATTAAAAAAGGCTATTGCCCTCAATACCCAGCATATTTCTGCTTACAATCTCACTATCGAAAACAAAACCGCACTTGGAGTAAATCATGCAAAAGGAAAGGAACCTTCTGTGAGTGAAGAATTAAGCAGCCTGCAGTTTCAGGAAATGAGAAGGCAACTACTTGAGGCTGGCTTCATGCATTACGAGATTTCTAATTTTGGAAAAGAAGGTTTTTTAGCAAGACACAACAGCAATTACTGGAAAGGAAAATCGTACCTGGGGTTAGGCCCATCAGCCCATTCATTTAACGGAGTTTCAAGACAATGGAACCTTAAAAACAACGCGAAGTATGTTCAGTTGGTTAGCAGCAGAGAGGTTTTTTTCGAAATTGAACAGTTGACGGAAAAAGACAGATACAATGAATATGTTTTAACGCGCTTGCGCACCATCTGGGGTTGCGACATAGAAGAAATGACAAACTTGTTTGGTGAAGAAAAAGTTAGATACTTCGAAAATGGAATTACTGCTTTCAAGGGATTCTATGAAAAGAAGAATAACATTTATGTGCTGAATGAGAATGGTAAATTGAAAGCTGATGGAATTGCCTCAGAACTTTTTCTTCTCTAAATAATCCTTAATGAGCGCATCGCTATGTTCAACACTGGTTTTCAGCCAATCGAGGTACACGTCCGTTTGTTCTTCTTCACTCAGTAAATAATCCGGAACAGTTTTGCGCATGCGCGTTGTTAGTTCATACATGCACAAAGCGGCACAAACACTAATATTAAAACTTTCTGTAAAACCGTACATCGGAATTTTCACAAACTCATCAGCTTGCCTGTACACTTCTTCAGAAATACCATCTATTTCTGTTCCGAAGACCAAAGCAAGTTTTTTGTCGACTGGCAACTGATCGATGGTTTGATCGTTTTCGTGCGGCGTGGTGGCAATAATACGGTAACCTTTCTTTTTTAATTCACTTATGGCATCTGAAGTGTTATTTTCATTTGCCTTGTGACGATGAATACTGAGCCAATTGCTGCTACCCATGGCCACATCGTCGCTAATGCGAAGATGATTTTTGTTTTCGATGAAGTGCACGTGTTGAATTCCAAAACTCTCACAACTCCTTAAAACAGCACTTGCATTATGCGCCTGGTATAAATTTTCCAATACAATCCGAATATGCCCGGTGCGGTGGGCTATTACCTCGTCGAAACGTTTTTTTCTTTTTTCCGACATAAATCCGCTAAGGTAATCTATCAACTCTTTTTTTAAAGCTTGTTCCATGAATTGAGTGCAAAGAAAAAACAAATTCGTCAATAAGCATTTTTTATTATACATTTGCAGCGTTCATGGTTCTTTAATTTGAAAAGATGAAAAGGGAATAGCGTGTAATTCGCTAACAGTTCCCGCTGCTGTGAGTCCTAGCACACACTTAGGCAATCTCGCCACTGCCCCGGTTTAACGGGACGGGAAGGCGTCTAAGATCAGGACGTAGTCAGAAGACCTGCCATGAAAATTTAAAGTTTGAAGCCCTCGGGATGTGGGGCCGAAAATGTGAGTGATTAAAACCATTCAGTGAGGAGATTTTTAAATAAGCAAAATGCTTGTGGCTTTACGTTTATTGCCACTGTCATATTCTTTACTTTTTTGCCTTTATCCGTTTTTGGGCAGGATACAACCTCATTGCAGAATGTAGAAATTGTTGCTGCGAAAGAAGAGTTATCTCAGTTGGGGAAGAAAAAAGAAATTATTGATTCAACTATTAAAGAACAGTTTCGTTTTGGTTCCATAGGTGATGTTCTAAGTTATAACAGTGCTGTTTACATAAAAAGTTATGGTCCCGGAGGCCTTTCAACAACTGCCTTCAGAGGTGGGAACGCAGAACAAACGGCGGTGCTGTGGAACGGTTTTAACATACAGAATTACATGTTGGGTCAGGCCGATTTGTCTTTGCTGCCATCTGTCTTGTTCGAACAAATTGGAATAGAATACGGAGGTTCGTCGGCGCTTTGGGGGAGCGGGGCAGTTGGAGGAAGCATTCATCTCGATTCGAAAAGTCCTTTTAACAAAGGATTAAAGAGTATTGTGAACGTGGGAGGTGGAAGTTTTGGCATGTATAATTCTTCTGCGCAGGTTTTATACAGTAAAAAGCGGTTTGTTTCTTCCACAAAAATCTACCTGAATAACTCCGACAATAATTTCAAATACCGCGACACCTCGGATCACCAGCAACCTTTAAAAAGACAAAGGAATGCCGAATACAACTTTAAAGGCTTCATGCAGGAGTTGAAATTTATAGTTAACAGCAAACAAATGGTTTCGTTAAATATCTGGGCAAATGACAACCATCGCCGTTTACCCAATTTTAATCCACTGGCTGAAAGTAAAACCTACCAGCAGGACCAGGCCTTGCGGAGCAGTGTCAACTGGACTTACGCCAAACAGAAATTCAGAACGAACATAAGAGCAGGATTCTTCCATGAAAGGATTAACTATAATGACAGTATTGCCCGAATTTTTTCTGAGAACAAGGTCCAGACCTTTATTGCGGACAATGAAAATTATTTTAACTGGGGTTTTAAAAATGTATTCAGTATTGGTGCGAGTGTCCTTTCAACAACAGGACGTTCGGACAATTATGGTTCCGCAAAAAACATTAGTCGTGTATCTCTGCTTGCCGGAAATAAATTCTCGTTTCTAAATAACAAACTCAGGTCATATGTTTCTGCACGCCTTGAATATTTCAGTGTTGGTACATTGCCTGTTACCGGAAATATTTCCCTGGAGTATGAACTGCTAAAAGATCTTGTGGTTTCAGCAAATGCCGCAAAAATTTACAGGCAACCGACTTTAAACGAACTTTTTTGGAAACCAGGGGGCAATGAAAATCTCAAAGCCGAGGAAGGCTATACCTATGAAGGCAATTTAAAATTCAGAAAACAGATCAGGAAAGTTCTTGTTGGTGTTTCCGGATCGGTTTACAGCAGGAAGATAGAAAACTGGATTCTCTGGGTTCCTGGAATGGGAGGAAACCCGGCGCCGGTAAATATTCAAAATGTGTGGAGCAGAGGCGCTGAAACAAATTGGAAGGCGGATTATTCCCATAAAAAATTCAGGACCGGAATTCGGCTTGGAAGCTCATATGTTTTATCCACAACAGAATCTACTTTGCTGGAAAACAGCGATAATGTTGGCAGACAATTGATTTATACACCTCGCTATAATTTCAACGGACATATGTCGGTTGGTTACAATCAATGGGAGTGTATTTATTTTCACCAGTATGTTGGATATCGTTTTACTGCAGGTGATAACTCTCAATGGCTAATGCCTTACCAGCTTTCTTCGATCAAGCTTAATTACAAATTCATATTTCCACGCTTAAATCTTGTTGTTTTTACGGGCTGTAATAATTTATTCAACAGCAATTACCAGGTGGTGGCAGGGAGACCTATGCCTTTAATCAACTTCGAGTTCGGTATCAGTATTCAAACAAAATAAATATATATTATGAACACAAACATCTACACAAAAAAAATTATTGCTTCTTTGGTTTTAGCTCTGACCGGAATTTTTTATTCCAACGTTACGAAGGCACAAACGTTTACCGAAACATTTGAAACTTTCACACTAGCGCCAAATTCAGCTTATAGCAGCACAACAAGTTCACCATTTGTCAGTCAACAAGCGTCCTTTGAATACACATGGGATTCCGGATTCGGCTACTGGGCAGGCGGTTTTGCTTATACAAATAAAAATGATTCTGTTACCGCGGGTTTTGGAAATCTTTACGGTGTGAGAGCGGGCAAAGGATTTAACGGTTCCGACATTTACGTTGTAGGGCAGGACAAAGGAACCATTAAAATGACAGTACCTCAGACTACGGTGAATGGATTTTACGTGACTAATACAACTTATGCTTATAAAGCGATGGCAAAAGGTGATGCCTTTGCCAGAAAATTTGGGGACACTACTGGCACCGGTTCCGGGACATCCATTCCGCAAGGTTCTTTCCCCGATTATTTTAAGCTTATTGTCAAGGGATATAGTAATGGCATTTTAAAAAACGATAGTGTGACTATAATGCTTGCTGATTTTACTTTCACCAACAATACACAGGATTTTATTCTGGCCGGTTGGCAATTTGTAAATACAAGCTCAATCGGAGCGGTGGATAGCATTCGCTTTTTTATGCGCTCAAGCGATATGGGTTCTTTTGGTATTAACACGCCGCTGTTCTTTGCTATTGACAACTTTGAAACAACTGTACCGAATCCAACGGGTCTCCCTAGCCAGGAATCTCACTTCAATGTTGGTGTTTATCCAAATCCTTTTAGCAGCCAAGTGAACATTGATACATATGGCATCAGCACTAATGTCATGATAAAAGATATCAATGGTAAGTTGGTATTTGAACGCATGATCGAAAATCAAACGAAGGTGGATTTTACTACTTTACAAAATGGTGTTTACCTGATTGAACTGAACTCTGAAAAAGGAAGATCAGTAAAGCGCATTATTAAAAATTAAAAATCAAGGTCCGGTTGAAAAGCCGGACCTGTTCACATCATGAAAAGAGTCAGTCTGTTTTTAGTTTTGTTATCCTTTGTAAGTTCCTGTGTGAAGGATAAACCACTCAGTCCATCACAAGAAGTACACTTGAGCAATGCTAAAAAAGTGTACGTGGTAAATGAAGGAAATTATGGGAGCGGTAATGCTTCGGTTTCTTTATTTGATCCTGGAACTGGCGAGGTGGTGGAGGATTATTTCAAAAGCAGGAATAACACTTATGTGGGAGATGTAGCGCAAAGTCTCTGTAGGATAAATGGGAACTATTACCTGGTTGTAAACAATTCGAAAAAAATTTTGGTATGTAAAGAGGATTTTTCAAAAGCAGGACAGATAAACGGTTTGAATTCTCCAAGATACATTTTACAAATAAGCAACCAGAAAGCTTATGTAAGTGATCTTTACGCTAACGGCGTGTCGGTTATAAATTTAAATACCAATACAAAAAGCGGTTCTATTCCTTGTAAGGGCAAAACCGAACGTATGCTGATGCTCTATAATAAAGTGTTTGTAACAAATACAGAAAGTCCCTACCTATACGTTATCAATTCTGTAAAGGATGCGGTTGAAGATAGCATATACGTTGGTACCTGGGCATCTAGTATTGTGAGTGATAAAAATGATAAGGTCTGGGTGCTTTCGGGAGGCGAAAGCCCGCATTCGGTTGGCAGATTAAGCCGCGTCGATCCCATCAATAACAAAGTGGAAGCCTTTTTTGATTTTAAAATGGGTGATTTTCCATCAAATCTTTGCATTAATAAAACTCGGGACAGTCTTTATTATTTAAACTCGGGGATTTGCCGGTTTTTAGTGGATGATTTAAACCTGCCGGATAAAGCTCTGATAGAGGGCGGAACTAAAAATTTCTACGGTCTCGATATTAATCCCAATGACTACCGGATTTATGCCGCGGATGCGCTCTTGTTTACGGAGCGGTCAAATATTTATGTATTCGACGTTTTTGGTAAGCAGAAAAACCTGTTCAAAGCAGGGATCAATTCAAATGGTTTTTATTTTGAATAAAAATGGGCATCTTTGAGTGATTGAGTGAATCGCTTAATATAGTTTCCTTTGACGTACCCTTTCCCGCGAACTATGGCGGGGTAATTGACGTGTTTTACAAACTTTACTGGTTAAAACAATCCGGTGTTAAAATTCACCTCCATTGTTTCACTTATGGGCGCCAACCTTCAGAAGAACTGGAGCAGCTCTGCGAAAGAGTTTATTATTATGAACGCAAGACCGGCTTACTGAAAAACATTTCCTTTGACCCTTATACAGTAAGTTCAAGGAAATCGGTAGAGCTGGAGAAAAACCTGCTTTCAAACGACTATCCGATTTTGTTCGAAGTGTTGCATACCTGTTATCTTTTGGACGATCCACGATTTAAGAACAGAAAAAAAATATACAGGCACAGCAATATAGAGCATGAATACTATTTGGAATTGTCCCGCAGCGAGAAGAATTTCGTAAAGCGTTTATATCTCAAAATAGAGGCCTTTAAGCTGAAAGGGTTCGAGAAAATCTTAAAACATGCCAATCTGATCCTTGCGGTAAATGCCAGGGACACAGAATATTTCAGAAGAAAATTTCCTAAAGTAAAATCGGTTTACCTGCCAAGCTTTCATCCAAACATAAGTGTTTCTGTGAAAGAAGGACGCGGGGACTATATTTTATTTCACGGTAACCTTGGTATCTCCGAAAATTATGAAGCCGCCGTCTGGTTATTGGATAAAGTACTGTCTAAAATCAGTTATCCTTCTGTTATCGCCGGCCTCAATCCACCTGCCTTCCTTGAAGATAAAGTTTCGAAGGTAAAAGGTGCGAAGCTTAGAAAAAGTCCTAATGAGGAAGAAATGACCCAACTGATCAGGAACGCTCAGGTGCATGTGCTTTATACCGCTCAGCCAACAGGCTTAAAATTAAAATTGCTGAATGTTTTGTTTAAAGGCAGATATGTTGTCTGCAACGCAAATATGGTATCAGGGACAGGGCTTTCATCTAATAATACGCTTTTGATAAAAGATCACGAAGACCAACTTATTCAGGCGATAAAAGACTGCTTCGTTAAAGATTTTTCTGCAAGTTCCGTAAAAGAGCGTGAGGATTCCGTTGCTCATTTTAAAAATCAGCTGAACGCACAAAAATTAATTTCAGAAATTTTCTGATGTGGAAATTTTACGCCATACTTTCCGCTTTATTTGCAGCACTCACAGCCATATTTGCGAAGCTTGGTGTAAAGGGAATTAATGGAAATCTTGCAACTGCTATAAGGACGGTAGTTGTTTTATTTCTTGCCTGGGGCATTGTTTTGTTTTCGGGACAGCTGAAACACCTGAAAGCCCTGGATAAAACAAACTGGCTTTTTCTTGTACTTTCTGGGCTCGCCACCGGACTGTCCTGGATCTTTTATTTTAAAGCGCTTGAGACCGGCGATGTTTCAAAAGTTGCACCAATCGATAAACTTAGCGTGGCCATTGCAATGGGCTTGTCATTTTTGATTCTGAAAGAGCCGCTTGAAATCAAGACAATTGTTGGTGGACTGCTTATTGTGGCCGGGACCTTCGTAATAATATTGTGAAATTTCAAACCAGCACCAGGGGGATATTAATGGAGTGGCGCACACTTTCTATGGTTGTTCCCAGGAGTATGTCTTTAATTGTTTTGTGACCATGGGTACCCATTACAAGCGTATCGCAATTATTTTTTGAAATCAGGTCAGGTATGGCAGATTTTGGGTTCCCAAAACCGAGCTGTATTTCTGTATTGATTCCCTGGTTGGTTAATTGTTCCTGGTACTGTTTTAGTTTTTGATAGTCTTCTTCGCGTTCGTGATCAAAAGCATCTTCACCATATACTACCGCGTTAGTGCTTTCCAGAATATGTATGAGCACAAGGGTGGAGTTTTTGCTTCCCAGTTGAATGGCTTTATTGATAGCCTTGTTATCGCTCTTTCCAAAGTCAACGGTTACCGCTATACGTTTAAGATCTGAATTAAAATCAAGAACCAAGGGCTTAAAGTCCTCATGGAATCCACGATCGTGCTGCTGCTGTCGCTTGGTAATAAAGGGGATGATGAGTATATACAAAAGCATGATGAAACAGAATATACACATAGGTACAATGGTAAAGCTTACCAGGATAGGGCTTTCGCTGGTAACAAGCAGTTCCGAAATTTCGGTGTAAACAAGTTTTATGTTTAAGGAAATTATTGTGAGGGCTGCTATCCACGAACAAATTTTCTGCCAGGCGGGAATTACGAACTCACCCATTTTTGTTTTGTCGCTCACAAAGTGAATGAGCGGAATAATTGCAAAACCTAATTGAAGACTTAAAATAACCTGACTCAGGATAAGTAATTTTCCCGTGGCACTTTCACCCAGGAAGAGGATCGAGAAAAATGCCGGAATGATGGCAATAAGTCGCGTGAGCAACCTCCTGATCCAAGGGGCCAGACGAAGATTCAAATAACCTTCCATAACAACCTGACCGGCAAGAGTGCCTGTAATGGTTGAGCTTTGTCCCGCCGCGATAAGAGCCACGGCGAAAAGAATAGGAGCCAGCATGCTACCCAACATCGGTGCCAGCAGCTGGTGAGCGTCCTGAATCTCGACAACGTCGTGCATGCCATTTTTGTGAAATGCAGCTGCAGCCAGTATCAATATAGCCGCATTTACGAAAAGAGCAAGATTAAGAGCGATGGCACTGTCGGCAATGTTAAACCGAAGCGCCTTTTTTACTTCCCCCGGTGTTCTTTTGAATGATCGGGTTTGCACCAGTGAGCTGTGAAGGTACAGATTATGGGGCATAACAGTTGCACCAATGATTCCAATTGCAATGTAAAGTGCTTCATCGTTCTCGATGAATGGTTTTAATCCACCGGCAATTTCCTTTAGTTCGGGTTTGGCAATGAGCAATTGAATTAAAAATGAAATGCCAATAAGCGCAACAAGACTGATGATAAACGCTTCCAGTTTACGGATTCCCTTATTTAATAAAAACAATAAAATAAAACTGTCGAACACCGTTATTGTAACGCCTTGCAAAATGCTTATAGAGGGAAACAATAGATGAAGTCCAATCGCCATCCCGATCACTTCGGCCAGGTCGCAAGCTGCAATCGCAATTTCAGCGAGGATATATAAGAAGAAATTGACGAAACGCGGATAATTTTCTCTTGAAGCCTGGGCCAGATCCTTACCGCTCACTAGTCCAAGCCGCACGCAGTGACTTTGCAGGAGTAAAGCAATCACATTGCTCATCACCAAAACCCAGAGCAAATTGTAACCAAATTTACTGCCACCTGCAATATCGGTGGCCCAATTGCCCGGATCCATATAACCGACGCTTATCATGTAAGCGGGACCAAAAAAAGCAAGAATCTTTTTGAAAGTACCTGGTCGGTTGGTATTAACCGAAGCGTTTACTTCTTCCAGTGACTTGTTCATGACACAAAAGTAGGATGCTTTTAAGAAATATGAATAAATTATTTAGGCATACCTAAAATAATTATTGCAGGCTATTTGAAGAACTCTACGGTAACCATTTGGTCGGAGCTGATGGTGAATTTCTTCTCTATGGTGTAAATGCTGCCTTTCAGTGATTTTGCGCGCCAGATCCCGACATAATTGCCAGGTTGCAGGTTAAAGCTCTGAAGTGTTTGGGTGGACAGATTACAGACCCATTCTAATTTGTTGTTTCGTTTTACAAGGATACAGCCATCGCCTCCTTCCAAACACTTTACCTGCAGTCTTCCAGCATTTGGAATCTCCACCATTTTCGTTTTTGATTGTTCGATGGTATTGTGGTCAAGATAAATTCTTGGAAGTGTAAGGATCTCCAGGTCATAGTTTCCGATTATATATTTTTCTGTGGTATTTAAAAGCTGCACGTTCAGGGTATTCATTTCGTTGGTTTTGCGTACAATGCATTTTACTTTTTCATTTGAGTTGTAGGCACCTTCACTCCTCCTGATATTCAGGTATCCTTGTGGCGCATCGATCGCGATAATGTTATGTTTACCACTGGCTAATTTTGCTTCCTTGCTTTCAACGGGAGGTATTGTGTGAGCCACTACTTTGTACGTGGGATAGTCATCCACGTAAAGGGTATCGGGGTTCTCCTGGTAATTTAAGGTGTGTATATAATTGTATTTATACACTCCCCGATCAAAATCGTAAAAAGTCATGTTTACGTTTGTTTCTTTTGGGCGGGATGCATTGTCAAGCAGATTAACCTGTAAGGTTGTTTTGTTCATCTTCTGCTGCTGAATAATGTTTGTAATCGTGGAGAAAGTGGATTGGTCGGCGTAGTCGTAAAAAGTTCCCACACATTCAAAGGTTTTAATCTGTTCCGGGCTCAGTCCTATTCCAATAATAAAAGGTTTGAAGATAATTCCTTTGGACATTAGCTTTTGTCTTGCCGCGCATGGGTCTCCGCCGCATTCCTCTATGCCATCCGTAATGATGATGACGATGTTATTTGTTTTATTGTCTTTAAAATCGTTCGCCGCTTCCGTTAGTGAATGTTCTATGGGTGTAATGCCTGTTGGCTTGGCCTCGCTAACTTTTTGTTTGATAAGAGGAAGATTATTTGGGCCGAAGGGAACAACAAGTTTGCTGTCTTTACAATCGCCCGGAGGATACTTAACAGTATGGCCGTACATCCTGAGCGCGAACTGCATGGTTTTATCTTTTCCAAGGCTGTCAACAAATCGGTAAAACAAATTTTTGGCACCATCCATGCGGCTTACATTTTCGAATTTAGCCACCATGCTTTTGCTGGCGTCAAATACAAAAAGAATACGCGTTTGTTTTGGGCTGGATTTTTTCTGCGCCCCGAGGGACGTAAAAATCAATAAACATATAAGGAAATAGAAATGCCTCATCTACAGGTGTTCTAAATTACGGCTTAGGCATTAAAATATACTTAAGAACGCTGAATAGTTTTAAACGTTACATATTTAGTTTCATTTCGACGCTTCTTTTAAACACAGAGACGCAGAAAACACTGAGTTTCACAGAGTATTGCTAAACTCTGTTGTTCTCCGTTTCTTATTAAATCTGTGTTGAAATAGTTATGTCCCTTATTTTAAGATGAGAACATTTCCCTTTATCTGCATGTATTCGCCCCGTGAATTTTTGTAGTCTATCAGGTAAACGTAAACGTCCGGCTGGCAACCTGCTCCGTCCCATGCCTCTGTATCACTCGACGTTTCAAAAACTTTTTTACCCCAGCGATTAAATACACTTACATGATATTCTGACTTTTCTACAAAATAGGTAATAGGTAACCAAGTGCTGTTTAAACCTGAAGGTGCAAAAGCATTCGGAACAAAAAGACCTCCTTCCATGTAAACCGGGTATGGATTTGAAAAACTATTTTCTGTGATGTTATAAGGATTCCCCGCATCTTCCACTGCCTGGATCCTGTAATCAATTTTTGCTCCCTTATTCGAAACATCTTCCAGGTTATCGACAAAGCTTAGATTTAAGGTGCCTGTGCTTCCTATCGGCACGGGATCTATAATATCATTTATCACCCGGAAAACATTATATCCGCGAACCCCTCCCGCAAAACCTTCATAAGCACTCCAGCTTAAATTTTTGAGATACATGTCGGTTTCATTTTCAATAACGCGCAAAAGCATTGTCGTGCTGATATTACTTACGTTTCTTGGATTATCGCAGCTGTCGCGAACAACTACGCGGTATGAATAACTTCGTTTTGTAGTTTCCACATCCGGATCAAGAAAGGAATAATACGCCGAGCCGTTATAGGCAACAAGGCCTATGGATTTGAAATTTGTATCTCCTTGTGCACGCTGGATCTGAAGATTTTTAAACACTACCGAGGTATCTATGTAAATGCGTACTTCGTTGTTTGTTTTATCTACAACCGAGGCCGAGCTTAGGTAAACGAAACCCGGACTATCGGTTTGGTTTGACCTGAAACGCGCGCGGTTGGACGAAGAGGTTATAGGATTGCCCTCGCTTACCACTCTCACATAATAAAAAATTTTCGAGCCTGGTTGCACGTTTTCATGCACAAAGACCGAGTCCTTCGTTGAGCCGGTTTGCACGTAATTGATGCTATCCGTTGAATAGTAGATGCGGTATTCTTTGGTTGTTCGTTTTAATTTACCGGGAGCGCTGTACCAGCGGTAGTGATTCCAACGCAGGACGCTGCGATACGCGCAGTGGTCGTAAGCCGTCTGAAGAAACATTGTTGCATGGTTATAAAAGGGGGTTCCTTCTTTTCGGCAACTGTCTCCGGCTGCCACAAAAAGTCCGGTTGGCATGCTGTCGGTGGAAGTGGAATTAAAAATATAAAATATCGAGTTACGACCGGGAACCGAATCAAGTTTTTCGTTATAACGATTTGCCGTTACGTTGTAAAAAATACGGTAATAAACAATATCCCTGTCCACCGGAACCTCCCAGGCTATACAGGTGTTACCGTTTGGAAGGACACTGATAGAATCTACATACGGTTCTTCGGGATTTTTTGTGTCCACGTAATCGCCACTGAGTTTGCTTGAAATAGAAGAACAACCACTGCCATCCATCAATGCAACGCTGTAACTTATAAAAGCGCGGCATACATCAATGGTATCAGGATAAAAACTGTTGCTGGTTACTGCCAGAGTGTTCCATACACTGGCCGGATATTCCTTGAACAATGTAAACGTGGTTGATGCTCCAGGCACAGGTGGCTCATGCATCACATTAAATCTGAGGTCAAGAGCTTTGCTACCGCTGCTGGTAATGGCGTTCAGGAAAATACTTGCGAGCGTATCTGAAACAGTTGAATCTTTCTGAGGGCCATTGTTGAATCTACAAATCAAAAAATAATATACGCGACTCTGAGCATGAATGGTTGTGGTGTTGATACAGGTAGGGGTGTTTAAGCTAGTAATGTTGAGGTTGGCAGAAACGTAAACACCGAATTTAGTTTGCGAATAGTAAACCTCGTAAGAAATAAACTGACCTGTTGGATCAGTCGGCGGAATCCAGGTTAGTTTTGCAAAATTGTTTGGTAAGACTTCAATGCAGCGCAAATCAGGTTTACCTATCTGGCAAAAAAGGCTCGAAAAGGAAAATACAAATATCAGAAGTACAAATCTCAAACGATAAAAGGTGGTTTTGGTATAAATAGATCAAGTTTTATGCCTGGAAGTCGTTTTTTTATCAAAAACCACGTTTTCTACTCCATTATTAACGTTTAAAGTTAGATTTTATTTCAGGGCTTAATTTTTAAACTTTCTTAATTTTTGAGTGTAGCTATGTTATTAATGGGTCAAATGCGTCACCATTGCGCTATTTATTAGTACCTTTGCCCAGGATAAAGCACAAATAGTCTTTAAAAGGCAACCCAAAACAAGTTTACGCGTATAGTAAGCCACATAAATTGAAAAAACTCTTTATACTCATACTCTTTATCTTCGGAATGGGTATTTCCACAAATTATTATTCTCAAACCGGGGGTAAAAAAAGAGAACGGAAATCAAAGCCCCGTGGCAACCGTATTCTGACTCAATACAAAAGCCGTGGTCATGCCGACGCTTTTGCACGCGGTAGTAGCGGAAGAAGAGGAAGAATTGCACGTTTATTTCACAAACCGAAGCCGGCATGGGTTTACAAATCTTCCGGTTCCCGCAGGAGTGCATATAAAGCCAACCAGTTTCTTCTTACCAGGAGCCGTTCAAACGGTAAAAAGGAAAACGAAATGGTCCTTGACCGGCAGAACCGCGAGCGGGCAAAATCCAGAGTCCACGGCAACAGGTCTTTCCGGTTCAGAAGATATAAGCATTAAGGCTTAACTTTTCTTATTTTTGCATCTTTAAATTTTATGAACGTATTGATTCTAGGATCCGGAGGAAGGGAACATCCCTTTGCGTGGAAAATTGCTCAAAGCAAACAATTACAAAATCTATATATAGCGCCCGGTAATGCAGGAACGGCACATTGTGGAACAAACGTGCCTGTTGCAGTGGATGATTTTGAGGGAATTAAAAACCTGGTCTGGGAAAAGGATATAAATCTTGTATTGGTTGGTCCGGAAGACCCACTCGTTAAGGGCGTTCACGATTATTTTTTAAATGACGAAGTGCTTAAAGATGTTCCTGTGATTGGTCCAAAGAAAGATGGAGCGCAACTTGAAGGGAGCAAGGATTTCAGTAAACAATTTATGTTTAAGCATGGTGTGCCAACCGCCAGGTACGCAACGTTTACAAAAGAAAATGTAAACGAAGGGCTTGTTTTTCTGGATACCTTGAAACCTCCATACGTACTTAAAGCAGATGGATTGGCTGCTGGAAAGGGCGTGTTAATACTCGACTCTTTGGACGAGGCGAAAAAAGAGCTGAAAAGCATGTTGCTCGATTCAAAATTTGGTTCGGCAAGTTCTAAAGTTGTTATTGAGGAGTTTCTTAAAGGGATTGAACTTTCTGTTTTTGTACTGACAGATGGAAAATCTTATAAAATTTTGCCTGCAGCCAAAGATTACAAACGCATCGGAGAAGGTGACACCGGTTTAAATACTGGTGGAATGGGAGCGGTGAGTCCGGTTCCTTTTGCAGACGACGCATTTATTAGAAAAGTTGAAGAGAAAATCGTTAAACCAACCATTAGCGGCCTAAACAAAGATGGAATAGACTACAGAGGATTTATTTTTATCGGACTAATGAATTGTTCAGGCGAGCCTTACGTAATTGAATACAATTGCAGGATGGGAGATCCTGAAACCGAGGTTGTTATTCCAAGAATTGAATCTGATTTACTGGATCTTCTGAACGGTGTTGCGACCCAAAGCCTGGATAAAAGAAATTTTGACGTAAAAAAAGAAACCGCAACTACGGTTGTACTTGTAAGCGGCGGTTACCCCGGAACCTTTGAAAAAGGAAAAGAAGTGACCAACTTCGACAGCTCAAAGGAGTCAATCGTGTTCCATTCTGGTACAAAGCAGGAACAGGAAAAGGTGCTTACAAGCGGAGGTAGAGTTTTTGCGGTAACCTCTTTCGGTAATAGTATAGAGGAGGCCGTGCGCAAAAGTTTTGTAACCGCAGAAAAAATACAGTATCAGGGTAAATACTACCGCAAGGATATCGGTAGGGATCTGCTGTAAATCAAAAATGCCTCCAAGCATTAGCTAGAGGCACTTTTCGGGGTTTTTTTCGGGTAAATGTTTAGTTACTTTCCCTTAGGGATTGATCTCACAATGATTAGTACAAAATTAAATCCGGAAGAGCTATCAATCCTTACCATAAAACGGATTTATTACACGCCATAAGATATGGCAAAGTGTTAAATTTGGGCAAAGAGTGGTAACATCAGCGCTTCACATATTACAGAGAATCAGTAGATTAAAAAGCTGTTTTTATGCCTGCCTTTTTTTATTGTGTTTTTCAGTTTGTGGAACCTTAACAGCGCAGAGAATTAAATTTGAACGTTACACAACTGCAGAGGGACTCATTTCCGACGAAACGTTTAATCTTCACCAGGACAGACAGGGATACATCTGGATCTTTTCAAAGTATGGCACAGTAAAATACGATGGCACTACTTTTAAGAGAGTATTAAAAAACATGCCGCTCCGGGAATCTTTTATCTATTGCATCTATGAACGTTCCGATGGAAGGAAGTGGATCGCCAATTCCAATTCCAGAATATATGAAATTAAGAACGACAGCGCATTTATTATTTCAGGGCTTGAGAATGCAACTAAGGTTCTGAACGAGCATATGTCTGAACTTAGTCACATATACGTCGATAACAACGAAAATATTTACGCGATCTCGAAAGGACTATGTTATAAGTGGATTAAACATAAGTCAGGATACGAGACGCTGAACCTTAGTTACGCCTTTCCTGCTGACTCCATACTTTATAAAGTAGAAGACGATGGGGAATACACATTCCTGTCTAATAATAAAAAAACAGTTAACAGCGCACCGAATGGGTTGATAAACATGAAAACCTATATCGCCGTTACGCGCAAAAAAACTACTTCACTTCTAAGAAATAGTTTACCGGATTATAATCTTGCAAACCCTTATCATACACTTAGAAATCTGAAAAAATACGGCAGTGATTATTACTGTATGATTTCAAATGGTCTTGTCCGGATTGGCGAAGACAATAAAATCGCTGTGTTTATGCTGCCAGAAACCATTCTCTGTTTTACCCGCGACAAACTCGGACATTTTTGGATTGGTTGCCTCAACGGTGGAATTTACGAATTAGGCTCTGACGGAAAGATACTCAACCATTATCTCGAAAAAGCAACTGTCAGCGACATATTAATCGATCATCAGAATGGCCTTTGGGTTTCCACACAAGGCGCCGGATTGTTTCACTGCATAAATACCCAGGCTGGAGGCTTTAGCGAGAGCTCACCACTTGGCTCCACGATAACAGAAATAAAAGAAATAAACGG
>JAEUTM010000078.1 GCA_016788025.1 Bacteroidia bacterium | reverse complement strand
TGCACAAAATAACGCCGCGTCAACCCGCAACGCAAATGCCACAGCAACTATCGCACCGGCCTCTTCTTCAGCATCGGTTTCGACTAGTTCTTCCGACGCTATTCAGACAACAGAACCTTTATCTTCCGCAATGCCGCCGCCACCGCCGGGTTATACAAACACATTGGTTGTAGATTATAAAAGCGTGTATGAAGCTCCAACACCCGAAGAAGAAGTAAAAATAGCTGCGGAGCGGTTTAACCTTACACTTGATCAACAGGATATTTGGTTACTGGCAGCAAAGGATCGCAGAGAAGGCGAAAGGAAATTCAGGGAATTTGATGCCAAGGCTGGCAATGCGGATAGGGACGGCGCTTACAGGGGTTACAGAACCTCACAAAATGCCTTTTATGAAACGATCATTGGTCACTTAACGCCACAACAAAAAGCTGCATTTGAAAGAGACCGTTTAATTATTGAAGAGAGAGACAAAAGGCTGGCTAGATGGAACCAGGAGAATCCTTCTGCTCCAACTAGTTCGATTCAAACCACAACGGTTACCGTAGTTCCTACAACTTTCGGAATGGATTCCACTGCGATAAAACAAAAAAACAAAGAAAAGGGAAATAGTAAAAAAACAAAAAAGAAAAAACAGGCTGTTAACCGCTAGGTTCTTTTTAGTCCCAGCCATAGTTCGACCAGATCATACAACAGATTGACGCCGTAAAGCCACCGGAAAAACCGTATTTGTTTTTTAAGGAGCCGGTGGTATAGTCGCTGAGCGGCGTGTTCTTAAATTTTAAATCTCCATAGTTCGTCCATTTATATCCAAGGGTAAAATTAATCGCGTAGGGCACCTTGCCAGGAAGGCCACAGCCAATCTTAATTTCGTAAAACTTTGTATCCATGCTAACATAGTCAATATCGCCATGCTCCGGATCTTCGTATTTTGCAAATTCAGAGTCCTGCAATAACAGATCGCGCGAACCGACATAAAAGAAAATACAAGGTCTTATTCCTTTGTTCCACATAAATCCAATGGCAGCATGATGTGCGTAGGTGCCCCAGAGCCCTTTCCCACCAGCATTCATTTCCCGCGCTATGAGCTGGGCTTCACCGGAATCGGGAAGGGCAACATAATTTTGCTGAACGTCTTTAATAAAAGAGGCCCTGAATGTTTGACCATAGAGATCAAATTTAGCACCTTTTAAACCAGCGCCCGCAAAGAGTATAAAGTCTCTTTTTTTATTGGTGATGCTAAAACCAAAAGTCCATTTTCGTTGAAGACCGGGATTGAGAACTTTGTCTGGAAAATTATAAGTAAGATCATAAGTCCCCATAATTCCGAAAATATAGGTTTTTGGCTCTTCGGAATTCTGGGCAAAAAAGATAGTGGAGTAAAGGCTAAATAAGAAAACTGAAAAACTTCTCTTCATAGTGTTAATTTAAGCTCAGTCAATAAAGCATTCAAGTAACAAGAAGAAAACAGGACAGAGTCCATAGCGGATAGAGCAGAAAGAATAGGTGTCATGATTTGGGTATTTGTTCAAATGTAGTTCTTTTTGAAATAGGATGTGCAGGAAATCTGAAAGTTCAGTTATTCACCAGAATTTCTCCAAGGTCTCTCGACTTTCCTGAGATACTAAAACGCTCCGAGCCGTCTATGCGTATTGTTTCTTCGCGGCTACCCAAGTGGCAATTAAAATAGTTCCTTGGGTCATTTTATTTCAATTCAATATTCCTGAAAAGTTGTGCATGTTGTTTCCTGAAAATACTTTGCATAAGAGACTTAATTGGCAAAGGCGACTTAAATTCTATTTCTTCCTCAACGATTGTAAAATTATTTTCTGTTTTCAGAAAAAATCTCATTTCAATTTTAGTCAGTCTAAAGACGGTGGCCCTCATCACAACCTTCCCTTCAGCACTATTGTGTTGAATGGTGGCGGGATAGGTAAAAGAAAAGGGAATAAAGCCTAATTTTAAAGTCTCGTAAACCAAATAATTTCCATTTCCTCTTTCGTCCATTTTGTGAATAACAGGATGCACGGAAACGAATTTATCCATGTCGGTTAAATAGCCATACACAAATTCTGCAGGTTTTTGGATGCGATGGGAGAGGTTCATTTAACTTGTCAATAGCAGGTCAATCTCTGACTGAAGTTTTGGAATGTCCCGAATTACAATTGCCCAGATTATGTCGTCGGAAACGCTATCATAACCATGCGAAATCCGATTTCTTGTGTCAACGATTTTCCTGGAATTGGTGATTTCAATGTTTGGGTTTTGATTTAGAATTCTATTTACAGCCTCCCCAATAATTTCAAGGTTTCTTTCGATCGCGCGTTTAGACTTTATGTCTTGTTGAAATTCCTGAAACACTTTTTGATCAGGAAGAAATTGATTTATTTCGGAAATTGCCTGTTTTATATCGAAAAGCCAAACCTTAATTTCCTTTTCCATAAATCAGAACTTTAGAACTGTCAATGCTTTGTTTTAAGTACTGATTCTTAATCGCTTTTGATTCAAGCAAGTCGATATGCCTTTTGAATAATTGCTCTAATTGAAATTTTAAACCGAAATAATCTTCGGAGTAGGTAATCGGATCGTTTACATCAATATCAACAACAAGATCTATGTCGCTATTTGGTCTAAGTTCATCTTTAGTTACCGAACCAAAGGCAAATAGTGTCTTTACGTGATATTTATCACACAAGGCCTTAATAGTGTTAATATTTAAACTGATCAGTTTCATTTTGTATTACAAAGATACAAAAATACAGTTTACCCTAAAAGTAAGGCTCAGACTAATTCAGTTTTCTGTATTCCTGCGGTGTAAAGCCCGTTTTGTTTTTAAACAAGCGGCTGAAGTAATGAGGATAATTAAATCCCAGGCTATAAGCAACGGTGCTTACAGAACCCGAGTCGACCAGTAAAAGTGTTTTTGCTTTTTCGATGATAAAATTGTTCACCTGGTCCAAAACGCTGTAACCGGTTTCTTTTTTAAGAAGGTCGCTTAAATAATTGCCCGAAAGATGAATCCTTTCAGCAAAATATTCCACCGTAGGCGCACCTTCGCTTGTGAATTTTCCTTGTTTGTAATAGTCGTTAAGCAAGGAGTGAAATTGGCTGACAATGTCTGAACTTTGAGCGGAACGTGTATTGAATTGCCTTTCGTAATAACGTTTTGACAGATTCAACAAAAGTTCGAGAGAAGACACGATCACTGTTTGACTATGATTGTCTATACGCTCTGCAATTTCTTTTTGGATCATGCGTACGCAATTACCAATTGTTTCCTGTTCTGCGTCGGATAAATGAAGAGCTTCATGTACATCGTAAGAAAAAAAATGATACTCATCTATTATTTTTCCGAGCGAAGTATTCCGGATAAGATCCGGATGAAAAAACATCATCCATCCCTGTACTTCATTTAGTCTCTGGGCTTTTAAAACAGACTGCACCTGGTCCGGCGCCGTAAAGATCAAAACTCCTTCGTTAAAGTCGTAGGTATTTCTTCCATACTGCAGGCCGCAACTTTTATCTTTTAAACCAATTGAATACAAATCGGAAGTATATTTCACTCCAATAAACTGCTCCGGAATTTCCCATTTAGATACATCAATAATACTGATCAGGGGATGAGTAGGCTTCGCAAATCCAAAAATTTCATGAAGCTGACTTATGGATTTTATATTCTGAATTTCCTGTTTCACGTACCTTACTTATTTAAGCTGACTTAGTACCACTGCATCGTATATCCTGTCACCAAACCACTTTCTTATCGCGATAGCCGGTTTAGCCATGTATCCTTTCACATACCTTGTTTTTGGTTTTTTGTCGGTGGCAGCTTTGGCAATTACTTTCCCTAGAACATCAACATCTGTCAATTGTTTACCGCTGTATAATTTTGCCATGTTATCGGCTACTTTTTTTGCAAAGGTAACATAAGCTCCTTTACCCGATGTTTTTACCAGGTTGTCAGCAGCAATGTTGCCCCAGGCTGTTTTTATTCCGCCAGGTTCCACAACCACTACGTCAATCCCAAATGCTTTAAGTTCCAAACGTAGACAATCGCTCCAGCCTTCCAGTGCATGTTTGGTGGCATGATACCAGGCTCCGAAGGGTGTATAGATTTTACCACCCATAGAGGAGATGTTAACGATTCTGCCCGAATGTTGTTTTCTCATGCCTGGTAGTACTAACTGAGTTAATCTTGCCATGCCGAAAAGATTTACTTCAAATTGTCTTCTCGCTTCGTGGATTGAAACATCTTCCACAGAACCGTAGGAACCATAACCTGCGTTGTTTACCAGGATATCAATCCTGCCTTCTTTATCCAGTATGGTGTTTACCGCCTCCACAATAGATGCATCGTTGGTTAGATCCAGCGAAACCACGCCCATTCCTTTTGCCTTCAGGTCATTCATTTCATCGGTTCGTCGCGCAGCGCCATAAACTATGTAACCCTGATTATGCAATATATTAGCAGTTGATTTCCCCATTCCTGAGCTTGCTCCTGTTATTAAAACTACTTTTTTCATTTTCTGAATTTTAAATTGTTTGGTTTCACAGCACAAAATTATACACTTGACCCAAGGTAAATTAACACTCAAAATGGAAAGACTAACACAAATTACGGATTATCGCAAAACCAACTGTAGATTAAGCCTTTGATTGACCGCTGGCCCAAGCCCGCAGGAGTGGACTTGGCAACAGTGAATGTTCTTTTTGCAAAAATCTTACGAAATCTGCCGCGTCTGCGTTATCTGCGTTCGGTCAAAAACAATTCCTTAAATTTGATAGTAAGCAATTTTTTAACGTATTTTACTAAAACACGGCATCCTATTAGCCTTAACCACAAAATAAGCAAGCAATGAAAAAAATCTTCACATTTCTTCTGATCGCTTTTTTTACCCTTCCGGGCTTGTCACAAAGTAAACTGGAAATTAAACCGAGGTTATCTCCTCTTACTAAAAAATACCTTAAAGATATTTCTGACCCCAGAGCAGGGGAGAAGCCCCCGGCAGGTTACTTGTACAAAAGAGGCAGTGATGGTAAATTATATGTAAGTGCACTGATTAAAGTGGTGGACAAATCCGCGGTAGAAACCAAACTCAAAGCTCTTGGCGCTAAAATCGGAACTAAAGCCGGAAACGTTTGGACCGTGCAGGTACCTTACGAAAAAATGCCGGATTTTTGCCAAACCACAGGGATCTCTTATATCCAAATGGATGAGCCTGCAAAAAAGCATCTCGACCAGGCACGTAAAACAACCCGGGTGGATTCTGTTCACTCTGGAATAAACCTTCCGATGCGATACAGCGGCAAAGGAGTGGTAGTGGGGATAGTTGATTTTGGATTTGATTACAATCACCCTTCTTTTTATGACACCCTTCATGCTAAATACCGCATCAAACGTGTATGGGAAATGGGTACTGCCGGTACACCTCCCGCAGGTTATACCTATGGGCATGAGATCACCGATACTTCCTTAATTAAATCTCAGGGAACAGATAACAACAAACAAACACATGGTACATGGGTGGCCGGTATGGCTGCAGGTTCTGGTTACGGCGGAAATTTTAATCACCGTCGTTACAGGGGGATGGCTTACGAAGCCGATATGGCCATGGTGAGTGTAAGACGTGATTCTATTGAAGGACAATGGTTGGAAGGAAGTTTCACTGATTTTATTGACGGGGTTAATTACCTCTACACCTATGCACAGTCTGTTGGAAAACCTTGTGTTGTAAATGTGAGCTGGGGTTCACAATCGGGGCCGCATGATGGTAGCACTCTTCTTAACTCCGCTTTAAATAATCTTACGGGTCCTGGCAAAGTGCTTGTGATGAGTGCTGGTAACGAAGGCCAGGAAAAGATCCATCTTTCCAAAACATTTACACAAACGGATACGGTGTTAAACACTTTTTTAGCATTTAGCCCAGGCGCAAATTATAAAAGAACCTGGGTGGATGTTTGGGGTGACTCAAACAAAACCTTTTGTGGGAAAGTAACCTTGTATAATGGAACAGCCGGCGCTACCACAACTTTTAAATGCATTGACGATAATATACACGATACGATTCTGATCAGTTCTAACGGTTTAGATACGTGTTTCGTTCAGTTTATTTCTTCTTCTGCCGAATCTAACGGGAAACCGCGAATGACCATTGATATCTACAGCAAGGTACTCGATAGCATCAACGTATCTCTCAAAGGTTCAAGTGGTACCATTAACGCATGGAACGAATATTATTATTACGGGTATAAATATAAATTTCAAAGTTCGTTTACTAATTTTTCGAAGCCCTGGGCAACGATGGGTGATGTAAACACCACGGTGAGCGATATGGGCGCCGGAGACTCCACATTACTGGTGGGTGCTTATGCATCCAAAGTAAATTTTACAGATATTACGGGTAGCAGCTGGACCTATGCTTCGTATGTTGGCGCCGGACAGCTGGTTCCATTTTCAAGCCGTGGACCAATGATTGGCGGAAAAGTGAAACCAGACATTACTTCACCGGGATTAACCATTGCAACGTCTGTAAGTTCTTATGATACTTCTTATACCGCAACAGGTTCCAACAAGCAACTTACCTCCAGCGGCTATTTAGATAATGCCTTGAATAAAAAATTCTATTATTCAGAGTTTACCGGAACATCAGCTTCTGCGCCGGCAGCATCGGGAATTATTGCGTTGTTGCTTCAGTGTAAGCCTGATCTTGGACCTAAAGAAGTGAATGAGATCATTACCACAACAGCCATCCAGGATATTTATACAGGAACGCTTCCTTCAACTGGAGATAATAATTGGGGGCATGGGAAAATAAATGCTTACGGCGCCATGAAAGAAACCTATCACCGTGTATGGGTAGGTATTCGTTCTTACGCTGGTGAGATACTGGATTGTGACCTGTTTCCGAACCCAGGTAATGGTCAGTACACTGTGCGTTACGATACTGACAAAGGTCGTGATCTTAAACTCGAAGTTTACAGTATGACTGGCAGTCTTTTAAAATCAGAAGGCTGGAAAACAGTAACCGGATCTAACCAATATGCGCTCGACTTATCAAACATGCCTGGCGGCGTTTACCTGGTAAGGCTCTCATCGCCGGAAGGTTTTGTGAGTATTAAGACCGTGAAGAATTAGATTGTTACGGGTTTCGAGTTTCGGATTTCAGGCCTGGCCTTCGAAAGCCCGGGTGATCGGTATTCCATAAAGACTAGGGAGCTACAAAATCAATAGATCCTTCGGTGATGGAATAGCCTTTGCCTCCAACAGAGTCCGTGGTGAAGTTAAACGTTGCTTTAAATTTGTCGCAGTTAGTCGATTTCACATGAGAAGTGTCCATTATACTGATATTCATACTACCACTTTTAACATAAAAGGCTGCACCAGTTCCATCAAAATAAATGGCGCTGCAGCCAGGAGTGTTTCTGAGGTCAACCGTTCCTGTTGCATAGGGCGTGTAAAGCCAGATTGCATTGGTATAAATACTTGATCCAGTTCTTCCGTAGAAAACATATTTTTTTGGAGTGCTTGGATCGTTACCTTGTTCCAGCTTTGCGCCGGAGGTGTTGTTTCCAGCTATTATCCAGCTGTTCCCATTAACTTTTGCGGTCATGGTGTTACCGGAAGTCGGTGTTACTACCGGAGGCGTTTCTTCCTCTTTTTTGTCGTCTTTCTTTTTGCATGAAAAAATTCCAAGCAACAGAAAACCTAATATTATTTTTTTCATGGAATGCCTAAGTTAACTCAAATTCCCTAGACAGAAAAATAACCCCTGGAATCATTTTACAAATAAACGTTTATCGAATTCAAAGGGCTCGATTGATAAAATGCTTAGTAATTTAATATCGTTATGGTTCGGATTTATCAGGTAATTGTGTTCGCCCGGAACAATAACCGAGGGAACCTTAAATACTAAATATTTATTTTCGGATATAAATGTGTCTCCAATAATTTGTGTCGAATTGGAATGAGGAAACGATTTCCAGTTGCCTGGAATTAGTTTCATATCCAATTCTAGTACAGGAACAGATACAGGAATTTCAATGGTAATTAATTCATAGTCATTTGGAATTATACCCAATGGCGTATGTACTGCTATTTCGGCGGTGCACAGCGCTCGCGATTCACTGGTGTAAATTAAAGGACGTCCTTTACTGTTCCATCTTCCACCACTTAATTGCGCACCTTTTCCCGATAGGTCTTTTGAAAACTTAGCCTTGCATAGACGAAATAAGATCATGCTAAAACACCATGCTCAACTCTTGTGAGTTCGTCTTTTAAAAGATCCAGGCCAAACGAACTATCTAATAACGATTTTGGTTTTATTTTACCGAGCGCTAAATTTTCAGATTCAAGCCATGAATTAAAATTTTCAGAATTACCGAATACTTCTTTCCCTTTTTTAAATAAAAGAGCAATCTCAATTATTTTTTCCGATTGAAGCGCATCAAATTTTCTCTTTTCTTTTTCATATCGTTGCATAGTTCTTTCCGAAATGTGAAGAAAATTAGACCACTCATTTAAACTAAATGGGCTTTCGTTGGCAAAATTTTTAAATAGTTTAAATTGGATGCCACTGCGAACGAGTTCAATGAATGAAAAAATGTTTTTATCATCAATGGAACTGTATGCGATTTCGGGATCAAAAATAGTTAATGCTTTCATTGGTCTTATATTACAAAGTTACGGTAATTTGTCGTGTTTTTCACGACAATTGTTATAAAATACTCTAAAATTTCATATAAACACATGATTTTCAGTTATATAAAATAAATTGTCTTGCCTTATAAGGGTTTAAATTTGTGCCAAATGTAATGGTCGACCCTCATGTTTTTGATCTGTTTCTTGGGGTAAAAGCTTCTTAAGTATTATTGTTATGGAACAGCGTAAGATTATCCGATCAGCGCTCTTTTCTTTCATTAATCATTTCCATCGCTTTTTCATCAGCATCTTCTGACTTCACTTTAATATCCGGTTCTACACCAACTCTGTCTAGACGAACCCCGTCATGAGTGTAGAAATCTCCAACAGGTATAAAGAGCATATATTTCCCCGATACACCAAAAGGAGAGGCGGATAACATAGCGCCGCAGGTTGTTTCACCAATAATGATTGCTTTCTTACGGCTTTTTAATGCGTAGACAATGGGTTCGCAGGTGCTTGCGGTTCCGCCGTTTGTCAGAATATACAGCTTACCCGTAAATACAGGGTTGTTGGGTTTTTTAAAGATCAGCTTTACACCGGGAGTTTTTTTTAACTCTTTGCCAAATTCATTAGTGCTTTTGGGTTGCATTTCGGGAAGCGTCTTAAATAATTCAGGTTCAAAACCATTGTAGTTTAGTCTATTCGTGGGGAAATATCCTACCTCCAGGTCTTCTGTAACAATATACTTAGCAAACTCAAAAGCGGGACCAACACCGCCGCCGCCATTGTTTCGCAAATCAACAATTAAATTTTTGTATGCTTTGTTTTCTATGATCTTTGGTAAAATGTCGGCCAGTTCCTCTTGTGAGCTACTGAAATTTTTAATTTGCAGGTAAGCAGTACTAAGGTTCCTCTCTTCAAAAACCACCGATTTCGGTTTGTTTATTTTCTCCTCGCTCTCCTTTTCATTCTCATTCTGAGCAGTATCGCCAATTAGAAAGTACAAATGACTAAAGGGAAGCTTCTGAGCAAGGATGCTAAAACCAAAAAATATTTCAATGTCATCGTGAGCTTTATTAAATAATTTCCCGAGATCTTTTTCGAAGGATTTCCATTGTTTGGTTTCCAGTTCCCGTTTAGAATAGATATTGTCTTTTATGGTTTTTATGAGCTGAGGATAAAGAGCGCTAAAATCCATCCTGTCTTCGGTAGAATTTTGTCCCAGGACTGTCCCGGTGGAAACGCCATCCTTATTATAAAGCTGACCGTTTAAGGAGCCATTGTGTATGGTTCCTTTGAACTTTAATTTTCCGAAC
Organism: Bacteroidia bacterium; assembly: GCA_016788025.1. Taxonomy (GTDB): domain Bacteria; phylum Bacteroidota; class Bacteroidia; order B-17B0; family Aurantibacillaceae; genus Aurantibacillus. The sequence goes on along the minus strand of JAEUTM010000078.1, from coordinate 608 downwards.
ATGGGAATTTTCGTTTCTCCCAACAGGCTGTCCATCTTCTGAGTTCCTTTAATGGTGATGATCTTTCCTTTTTTTGGCAATTTGCCCATAAGTCTTCCCAATCTTGCTTTGGTTCCTCCCACAATCCGTTTATCGGCGTTTTTAGGGGAGGTCATTTTAAACTGGTCATTACTTAAGCTGAGATCTAAAAAAGTGGAGATAACAGTCCCACCTCCAAAATCCAGATCGGTTTTAAAATGGTTTGGATTTTTCTGGGCAAAAGACCTCGTAAAAAAGAAGATGAGGAATAAGATCGAAAGGGTAAATTTCATTTTTGTGTCGCCGTGCATAGTTTTTTGTTTTTTGTAAAGGTGTCAAAGTAAATACCAAATGCGCTGCTAATCAATTAAATGTGATAAGACGATAGCTTTTTTGACCAGTGAATAGTTTTTAGAAGGCAGATGACGAAGATGATTATAATTGAGGGGTTGATTTAGGACGTAAAAAAAAGACGCTGATTTCACAGATGACGCAAATGTCGAATCTAGATCTGAGTTTATTTAAAATTTATCCAGATTTAATAAATATTGATCCGTATAATCCTTACAATCTGCTTTAAATTCAATGCC
>JAEUTM010000063.1 GCA_016788025.1 Bacteroidia bacterium | reverse complement strand
CCTGACTCTAGTACGAGAGGACCGAGTCGGACGAACCGCTAGTGTACCTGTTGTTCCGCCAGGAGCACCGCAGGGTAGCTATGTTCGGATGAGATAAGCGCTGAAAGCATCTAAGTGCGAAACTCACCTCAAGATAAGTTTTCTTTATAAGGATCGTGGAAGACTACCACGTTGATAGGTTACAGGTGTAAAGGCAGCAATGTCAAAGCCGAGTAATACTAATTATCCGTAAGCTTTCTTAAAAACGATTTAAGATTGAAGAAGTTAGATTTAAGATTTAGTTCTTAAATCTGACTTCCGAATTCTAAAATCAAATTCTCGTGTCTTTTTTCTTTATGTATTTATTAAAAAATTAATTATTAGGCGTTATTCGTTTCGGGTTCTAAACCCGAAATAATCAATAAATAACCCCAAATAATGTTCCCTTTATGGCGTCTATTGCGGTGGGGATCACCTCTTCCCATTCCGAACAGAGAAGTTAAGCCCACCTGCGCAGATGGTACTTGGTCTAAAGCCCGGGAGAGTATGTCGATGCCAATTTTAAAAAAAGCCTCAGAGTAATCTGGGGCTTTTTGCTTTTATAATCTTTCGTAATCTTTTAATCCGATTGACACTCAACTCAGCATGTTTTCGGACCTTTCTACCGCAACCGATCAACTCGATAAAAAAATCTCAGTTTATTCTGTTTTATCCAGATCGTGATAAAACGTTTTTTCCTTTTTTGTGATACCCCAATATTTCAGCATCTTTCCTTCTTCAGCAGTTTCGGCACAATCGTCTATCAGTGTCCACGAAAAAACTGTACACGAATCTTTTATTGGAACACAGTCCAAAGGAGATTCATCTATGGTTTTAAAGGCCATTCGCTCAGACCAATTTCTCGCTTCCAAGGGAGTATCGAGAATAGAATAGGTAATTAGTACAGTACTAATAAATGCACCGTATAAAACATGGTATTTTATTCTCGAAGTAAAAATCAAATACGTTGATAAACCGAACGTAAAAAAAACAATTAATATTACCGGAAGTAAAGTGTCATTTCTCAGAATATTTGGGCGATAGTCCCTGAAACCACCAAATGGTAATAATAGAATATAGAACAATATAAAAAGAGAAAGTAGTAACAATACGTTTTTTATCTGCGGCACACTGTCGATTATTCTTGTTTTGAATAAAATAAAAAGGTTCACTAAAACAATTCCTATCAAAGAACTCAAGCCTTTATTTTCGATGAAAATTTCATATAAACCAGAAGGAATCCGTGAAAAACGATCTCCTATAGAAAGCTTGTTATTGAAGTTTTCAAGATTGTTTCTCCCAATGTAAATCGAATAAAGGCTGGTTAAGATAAAAAACAGAAATAAAAAAAGGAGTTTGCGATCTGCATTTTTTGCGGCTGATAAGATGGACCCTGTTTCGCGATGTTTCCCAGCGAAATAAGAAATAAGAATAATTGGGAAGCCGACAAGCACAATCCCGGGTATTAAAACTCCATTAAAGGACAGGATAACTACCAGCATAAACCAGATTGTCGTCTTCAACCAGGTCATTTGCGGCGCTTTGCCGGTAATATAGAATTTATAAAAAGGAAAGAGAAAAATTAATAGAAGCCCGATAGGAAGAGCATAAAAAAAAGTGTAAACCACGGATTCATCTATGACCCCCATGGAATTGTAATTCCCGTGACTGGCCTGAAACAAAGGACTCAGCAACACACAACAAAGAATTATACGTTCTTTTTTTAAGTTAACGCAGCAGATGTAAGACGACAAAACCAGGATCAACAAAACCTGGATTATTATTTTTGCTATTGCGCAGGAAAGATAAACGCTTTTGACTGGGCTAACGCAGGTTTGTAATAAAAATGGAACTGTTTTAAAATACCCTGAAACAAGCTGATGCGCAAAATAACGATTAGGAGCGGGATATATCTTGTTTTCTAAAAGCACTTGCAAACCAAACGGATCATTTAATACCTTTTTGTATGCTTCACTCGGCAGAACGATTGGACCGAGATCCCCGTCAAGGGGCATCTGGTAATGCTGAATAAAAGAATATCCAACATCAATCACAAAAAGAATCAGCAGAAGGTAAAAGGCTCTATTTCCGGAAGGCATGTAATTAAAGTCTAGTAAATGTAATCAACTTATCTTTTTAAACTGTGTGGATTTTTGTAAAAGCGTAAAGAAAGATTGTCCGAAAAGTTTGACAAACTTGCGGAAGTAATGCCTGGATCAGCCATTGACAGAATTAATAGAAGAGCAGAACCAAAAACGCGAGGCATCCAATTTTCATGGCTACGACCAAAAAAACTTTTAAAACCCGGATCTGAAAAGCAGTGATAAAATATACCTCTTCAGCGTTTAACCGAATGGGAAAAGTACAAGACAAAGGCCACAGTGGTGACGCCAACAAACAAGTATTTCAAAATCTTAAGAGACAAATGATAGTTAAGTTGCTGCTATTTGATCCTGAAAATGACGGAGTGCAGCTTACAAGCTGGTAACTGTTTAATTTAAAAATTCAGATAATAATCCTTTGTAAGTTCCTTGTACTCGTCTGTGTAATTACGATGGCTATCCTTTTCAATCACAAGGGTTGATTCTGAAAATTCACTCTCTTTAAATTCAAACTGCATAAGATGTCGTTTTTCAGAATCCTTTTCCGCACGGGTACGAACACGCAAAAGTTTCGAAAGGTAAAGTCCCTTCGATTCTGCCATTTGCCGAAAGAGAATTGCTTCATTTTTTGGAAGAATCAGGCAGAATTTACCTTTTTCGTGAAGTAATTTTTTCACTCCAGTCAAAAGGTCTTCAAACGATAAAGAGTCAGTGTGCCTGGCTGTAGTTCTTGTGTCATTAGTACTCTTAAGGGAGTCAATAAAATAAGGAGGATTGGTAACAATTAGATTAAATTTAAGATCACTTGTTTTTACCAGTTCCTGGAAGGAACTATGGATAACGGTGACCATATCCTTAAAAGGGCTTTCAGCGACGTTTAAGCGCGCCTGTTCAGTACTTTCTTTGTCAATATCTACGGCTAAAATAGAAGCTTTTGATTTTTGCGCAAGCATCAAAGCAATAACGCCCGTACCAGTACCTATATCTAGAATATGAGTGCTACCATTCGGAATTACCCAGGCGCCTAATAAAACGGCATCTGTGCTAACCCGCATGGCACATTTGTCCTGTTTTATTTTAAATTTCTTAAACTCAAAACTATCATTAGACATAAAACATTTAGTTAGGTACTTTATGATTGGGGGCAAAAAAAAAGCGTTAGCTACCTAACGCTTTAGTTATGTTTTTTTAGTATGAAGGCTTTGTATCTCTGCGACCTAAATTAACACCGTATCAAGGGAACACGTTGTAACGCAACATGACTTCCAGTCCACCGTTTCTCCTTGAAGCAGGGGTAAGAGGGGACACGTTGATATCGTAAGAAATGCCAATAGCATATTTATTATACTGAAACAAAATAGACGGCACGATGGCATCCCTGTAGCGATAATAACCACCCACCGAAAAGGCTCTCGGTTTTTTAAGAGAAGTATACGTTGAAGGATCACCTAGTATAAATTTAAACAATGCGCCTGCGATGAACTCTGAACTTGTACCCTGGCGCATGTATAAAAAGCTAGGCATAATTGCGTTGATGGAGTTTGGAATGTTAAAATCACCGTTAAAATAAGCACACATTCTGGTATCGAGGCGTTCGTTGCTATTTAGAAACGTTGATTTTCCAACGCCAAAGTGATAAGCAGAAACACCGATATCAAATTTCGCAGCATTTTTCGCGCTCAGGAACTTGTCGCTTTCCACGAAATTCAAATTTACACCGCCACCCAGATCGAAAGCTGTAACGCCGCTTTTAAGAGGTTCAGGTTCTCCGGTAGGACGATTAGGGTTATAAGCAATACCATCATACTGAGCATCAAATCTTAAATTACTTGCGTCTATGGTCCTGTAAAAGAATCCGCTTTGCAGGCCGGCAGATAATTTCATCTTTTTAGAAACTTTCTGCAAATAAGATATTCCCAGGTTTGGATTAAGTGTGCTAAGTTTCGCATCACCAGAAACATCTCTGAAAATGTTGGCAGCCACTGCAAAATAATTGCCTTTAAGTTTTTTATGCTTAATGGTTTGCTCGAAAGAAACACCCATTGTCTGGTATTTGTTTGCAACGCTCGACCACTGACTCTTATAATTTGCAATAACTCTTGTGTTATATGTAACACCGGCTAATGCAGGATTAATGGACGAAGGCGTCTCGGCGTACTGCGAGAAATGGATGTCCTGCGCTAAACTGACCTGGTGAATGAATGTAAATGCCAGGACAGCGTGTATGATATGTTTTGTTTGCATAAGAAATCTACCTTATAAGTGTTACATTACCCTTCATCGTGAAGGCCTCTCCTTTGTAAGTCTTGCCCTCCAGGCGGAACACGAATACGGCTGTACCCATATCTTCGCCTTTGTAAGTTCCATCCCAGCCTTGACTTTGATCGGTGGTTTCGAATACTTTTTCACCCCAGCGGTTAAATACCATGAAAGTGAGAGACTGTAAACATCTGCCTCTTACATAAAGCACATCATTAGCGCCATCGTTGTTTGGCGTAAATGCGTTTGGAACATACATTTCGCCACAGTCCTCTATCACAACTACATTAATTGTGTCGGTGGAAAAACAACTTCGGCTATTATAGCCCGTAAGGATATACTGTGTTGTTCTAAACGGATTTACTGTGACTTTAGGTTTTGTAAGCGAACTTATATTATAGGCTGGTGACCACTGGTAACTAAGCGCACCACTGCCATTAAGATTAATCGCATCGCCAAACCGTATGACGGTATCACTTTGTAGTTGTCCCGGAGTGACAATTGTTACATTCGGAACATCCGTAACATTTACATAAGCATTCTTACCTTTTGCAACCTCACTTCCAGGTGCGCTGCCATCATTGGGCACTTTAGGGTAAGGATTTTTTACCCTCAATACAACGCTGTATTTACCCGGCAGATTATAACATACAGTAGGCTGCTGTTCATTGGACGTCGTAGGATTACCACCCTGAAATTCCCATTTTACTTCCTGAGGACCACCGGCAGCGGTATCGGTTGTATTTATGAAAGTTATGCAACCACGGGTACATATGGTATCATTTGGCTCAATTGTATTGAAGTAGACATCTCTCACAGGCCTGCAGTCCACCGCACGGATACTGACCGTATCCATCCGTTTACAACCCTTGAAACCATAATAACCGGTTACCAGGGTATAAACCGCTATTGGAGAATTATTCAGCAACCTTGATGGCGCACTTACAATCACCGCGCTTGCGAATTCACTGGTCAGGATAGAATTGTATTTAGGAAGATATGGAGAGATCCACGTATAACTTGGCACAACGCCGAAGGGAAGGGCAGGGTTCATATTATGGCCAATCAGATTAATAGTAACATCCGGGGCGCCAGGGTTCCTACCAACGAAACAAACTGTATTGGTTGCAACATTATTAATTGTTGGGATTGCAATGGCTGTGACAGGTTTAGGAAAAACGGTTACCGTAACCAACTGCGGCATACAGACACAACCCCGCGCGTCCTTCATCTCAACGGTATAGGTTGTAGTGTTTTGCGGGAAGGCTTTTGTTTCAAGTTCGAAATATTCGGTCAAGCTGATTGGTGGAGCATTGAGCGCTTCAGTCCAGCTATAAGTAAATGCAGTGGACGAACCATACGCGTTGCCGATCGCAGCAATTTTCATATCCAGCGAGTCACCAAGACATAATGCGGGTTGCGGTGGTGTTACCTGGATCGTGTATTGTGGGATCACAGTACCGCAAACTTGCGCTGAACCGGAACAAACACTTGTAGTTCCAATCACTGTATAACAGGTTGATGCTGCAGGGCTCACATCGGTTTGAGGACCGAGTGAATAAGTCATATGTAGCGGATCATAAGGGAACCATACATAGGAACTAGCACCCGAGGCCGTGAGATGAACTGGTTGTGAGAATTTAGGAAAGTTACTTGCGATACAAGTTGTGAAGTTAGGAGGCGTTACTGTAATATTTAAATCAGACCCAGGTGTGATGGTAGTGTAAGTTGTTGCAATACAACCTCCACCGTTTGAAGCCACAAGGGTGTATTGACCTGGTGTTTGGACCGCAACAGATTGCTGTACTACAGGGGTGCTGAACGTGCCGGGACCCGACCAAGTGTAGGATATTGCACCATAACCCGTAAGCGTTGCTGTAAATCCGGCACAAAGCGTTGTACTCGGATAGGGGTTGATTGACGGGCTCGGGAATTGATTAATTGGAAGTGTTATCGTGTTGGTAGACACACAACCGTATGGATTCGACGCGACGACTGTATATATGATGGAGGTCATCATCGACGGATTAACAGTTGCTACAACGTTTTGGGCTACACCGGAGGTTGGCTTTAGACCAGTGGTTGGTGACCAGGTATAGGTAAT
>JAEUTM010000021.1 GCA_016788025.1 Bacteroidia bacterium | reverse complement strand
CGTTCGTCTAACGAAACCGGGAAAACTTCCCCTATTTTCTTCATGGTACCTGCCTTCCAAGTCTCCAATGATTTTATAAAGAAAATCGGATATTTTCTTTTTTAGTTGTTTTCGGTTTTTTCCATCAACTTCAAATTCTTCAATTTTCTTTGAGATAATGTTCGCCAGGATTTTTTTCCATTCATCAACGTTAAACAAGCCGTATTTAATGTTTGACAGTTCAATCAGGTCTTCTTTGACTTGTCTTTTTTCGAGGTTGGTTTGATAAATGAAAACAGATAGAACAGTTAGTCCTAGTAAAAGAATAATTAATAGATAATTCCTTTTAGGTTCCAATTGCCTTGGGGTTTGGAACTACATATTTAGATAAAGAAAAAGAGATTTACAAGCAGAATTGTGTGGGACGGAGAACAGATTCCTTAGGCTGTATTGGCCAACGTACATTCCCGCCGGAAGCAAGAGGGAAGAGCCAAGAACCAAGAACCAGGAGTCAAGCAACAGAGTCAAGGTTTAGTAAGATTAAAACTGTTACTACTCTTTCAGATTTGTGTTGGTGGACTTTCAAGAGAGTGACCGGTGCGAACGTCACTTGTAGTATCTCCACCGGAGCTAGTGTGTAATCCAGATCTAAAAGTTGTTTAGTGGAATTTAATTTTCTCCATCTCAATTCCCGATATATTTTCCGGCCAGAGATATTTTGTTCGTTGCTAGAAAACACTCGAACTGACCGGTTTGTGTATCTGGAAGTTCAGATCTATTTGATCGCACTTACTTTTTTCATGGCAAACTGTTCGGATTTGAAATTGCCTTCGATTGTTCCTGAAATTACTGCTGTCATTGAATCTGTTGAAATCCGATGGTAGGTAATTTTCTGTGGGAAATCATGTTCAGGGTTTTCGAATACCAACAGATTTGAATCGGAGCCGGTAAGTTTGAAGTTCACCGGGAGTCCTTCGTTTTGGTTACGCACCGTGGGAACGTAAAAAACATCATTTCCTTTTTGCTCAAGTCTGAGTATTTCGGAGGAAACAGTATCTTTTCCAATTACCACAAAACTTTTTCCCGTAAAGGTGGAGTCGTCTTGCTTAATCCAGGATTCCATGGCGAATGCGTCGGTTGATTTGTTTTCCCAGCGTCCAATGAGCCAGTCGGCCCTTTCAATTTTGCTATAACTTTTGTTGGTTTCGTGCTTATTTGAATCCTGACAGGAGAATAAAAGGCAGAATGGGACAGCAAGGACTAAAAATTTTAAAGACATAGGGTTTGATTTAAGAGATTGAATGTAAAGCTATTTTGTTTCCTTCGGTGTCGATAAAGATCGAGAAATATCCCATTTCGGGACTGATCTGTGTTTTTGGAACAATTATTTTTCCTTTATTTGGTTCGACACGATCCAGGATTTTTTTCAGATCATCGCCGCCGTTTAGATAAACCATTACACCACTGCTTGAAGGAACATAATCTTCTCCTTTAACTATTGCTCCGGAAACATTTTTTCCGTCGGATGGTAAAAAGCCCATTTTTGTACCAAAGATTTCCTGTTCTGTAATATCGACTTCCAGAATGGCTTTATAGAATTTTACTGCCCTGTTAAAATCGTTAACAGGAATTTCGAACCAAGAGATGAAATTTTTCATTTTTTCTTTTTTCGTACAAAAGTGTAGAGCGCGACAAAAAGAAAATTGTAAAAAAGCGACATGTTTTCACAAAGTGAAAAGTTTGGCCATTTTCAGATCTTCGCTGAAGTATTTTTTGGGATTGAGCCCGGTAATTTCCCTGAAGTCTTTTATGAAATGCGCCTGATCGTAAAATCCGCCTTCCACTGCAATGGCCGTGAATGTAGGGAGATGGCCTTCTTCGATTAGTTTGAGGACCTTATGAAAACGGATGATTCTTGCCAGCATTTTAGGTTTTATACCCATGCAGGAAACAAAAGTGCGTGTGAGTTGTCGAATGCCAAGATTCATTTTTGACGATAGTTCGTCGATGGAAATGTTCCCCTCGTTTGCCAGGATGGCTTCAACAAGTTTTGATGCCAGGCTGCTGTGAGGATTTGTATTTATATGCTCCAATAAAAAGGTTTCCAGTATTTTCAGGCGCATATTATTTGACGAGGCAGATAACATTTCTTTTTCGAGCGCCGTACCGGCCGCCCCCCAAACTTTTGGAAGGGAAAAGGTTTGCTGCGTGAGCTTGCTTACGGGTAAAGGAATAAAAGGCTGAAGTCCGCCAGGGTGAAACCTTGCGCTGAAGATGCCTACTTTGCCTGTTGGTTCTACTTCAATATATTTATGCAGCTGGCCATGGATAAAACTTTTTTCCTGGATGTGCGAACCGCCTTTTTCGTCGTATTTTCTAAAACGGTCGCCGTAATGAAAAATGAGTTCGGTGCTTCCATCGGGAAAGATCTTTTGTTTTCT
>JAEUTM010000002.1 GCA_016788025.1 Bacteroidia bacterium | reverse complement strand
TTGTTGAAAAGGGTAGAATGGATTAATTTCAACGTCAAAAGATAATGTGACACCTTTTTCGGTCACGGTAATATTTCCGTTTATCAGTCCTGGTTCAGTTTCTGCAAATGGAACCGTGATGCTGACACCGGAAATGCCGCTTACATAGTTTTGTATTTTATTCAGTCGTTCGCTCATTAACCAAATCTTGCTGGTGGCGGTTCAGAAACCCCTTCTTTTTTTATTTTATAAGTACTTTCTTCTGCATCATCTTCACAAGGGTGTTTTGGATTGACTTTAAAATAGAGCTTAATGTTGTCGCTATCCTCTTCAATGCGATCAATCATGTATTTCATATCATTGCTTAAATTGGTCTTATCGGCATCAGACATTGTATCAGCCACGTCATTCCCGCTATTACCAGGATCAGGTAGCGAAACGTCTTTCACATTATCGCGGATGTACTCCATCACTGCTTTGAGTTTTTCCCATAAATCGCCGGTAATATCGAGCGTGTCAAATGCCTTGATTGTAATCAGCTCCAGAAAAAAAGACTTAGGACCTGAACCCTTATTAATTTTCCACGTTTTAAGCAACCTGATAATCTTTCGGATCGAATCCTTTTCCTTGGTAGCTCTATCCTTAATATGATCAATCTGTGCATGGATATTACTTCTTAAATGATCTGCACCGGCACCGATTTTACCAAACTGTTCGTAAACGTAAAGGTTAAGTCTTTTATCATCCTTGTATTCATCCTGGTTCAACTCTCTACCAGGCACAACATCAACCCTTACCACGTGTCCATCAGCGTCCGGATAGAATTCAATTCCTACTGAAACCTTTTGTTTTCTTACTATTGCTTCTTTGCCATGATATTTATCATGTAAAAATTTATATACAGCATCATACATATCCTTTAAAGTACCCGAAGAGCCAAAAGCGTTTCTTTTAAACGGACTCATGAGGTCTATATCAAACTTGGTATTTACTGCTGTGTTTTTGGCGAGAGAGCCTGAATTGAAAGGAGGGTACATATTACTTCCAAAATGTTCCTCCATTTCTTCTTTGATGGTATCCCTTTTGGCGGTGTGCTTATCCAAAAGATCTTTCTCTTTCTTTATTCTGTGCGACTCAAGCACATTCTCTAAGTGTTTACTTTTATTAGTTGCCATTGTTTGTTTAATTAATTGATTATACTCTTGATTGGGTAATCTGGAGTTATCTTTTGGGCAATAAAAAATAAGCCCGGTAATCCAGAAAATTTTTTGTGTGATATGTTGGAAAGATATCTTCCCGGCTACTCAGCGTTTAACGATTCGTCGTTGTTTTAGTTGTATTGATCTAGTCAGTGCCAGAAAATACGGCCAGGAATAGGATTTACATAAATAAACCCATACTTTTGCGTCGCCAAACAGCATCAGCGTTCTAGGTGGTATTTTAAGACTATATAAAGAACGTTGGTCTCAAATAGCGGGGTCGTTAGCCCTGCTTTTTTGTTTTTATAAGACCATTAACTTTCATTAACATATATTAGGCCAGCGCTTATTATAGGCCAAAAAAGCCCGGCGATGGAATAATTATTACTTTTTTGTCATGACAATCTGATTACAAATGCCAGCATGTCATTTCAGATCATACTTAACAAGCGATCATCATTCAATAATATTTCGAGAATCAGGGAGTTTACCGTATCAGAAAGATAATTACTTTACGGTTTAAAAACTGGAGGGATGTGGTTTACAAAATCTCAAAAATGTTTCACCATGACATCAGCTCTTTATACTTATCCGATATGGCAACCGGGTATGTATTTGCTTTTAAGTTCCAAAAACTCTTGTTATATCATTTGTTTATCCCCTTTTAAAACAGGCAAGGGGTTGTTTGCCTTTAGAACAGAAAAATATAGTGCAAAAGCAAAGGTATCGCAAACGGAATATAAAGTAGTTTCTTTTCTTCGAAGTTTTCAACTTAATAATGTTGAAATGAATCGATCTATTAAAATCCGAAGTTTTTTTCGGTGCGGTTGGAATTTAGCTTATTTGTTTTTGCCTGTCTCTTGCAAAAACGAATGTGCTAAATTAGAATAGCAAACATGCCTCTGGCAAAAGAGCGAGGGAAACAAAAACTCAAAAACGTTACCGAGATGCAAAGTCCGGAATGCTGTCCGCCGAAATGCTATTGTTCTTGTCGGGCTAGGATGTCGAAACGAGATGAAGGAAAAAGTGTAAGCCGGAATACTACTGTCCTTGTCAGGCCGAAATGTTTAGACGTCAATTTGGGCGCATTACTTATAACGGACTCGGGGCTTGCGCCGGCCGCGTCTCCAGAAGCCGCCTGTTGCTAAACTGTTCCGATGTCCACCGTGAAGTTAAAGTATTTTGAGCAAAAGCAAAACAATGTCGCGCCGAAGGCACCAAATTTAAATTGCTTTTGCATGTAAAGAAGCTGCCTCTTGTCCGGCTGGCGCTACGGCCCCGTGTTACCTGCTGTGCCTAGTCCACGTAAAACCATTTGTCAGCGTCCGCTCGAAGATGTCCAATGTAGCCGTCGAAGGAAATATAATAAATCTCACAATTAGGGCCGTCTTTGTCATTGAATGTTTGATAATGAAAAGGTCGAAAGGGTAGACTTGATTTGTTTAGGTCGACGAAAAAAGGATCTTCCAGGCTTTTGGGATATTCGCCAAACTTATTTTTATATTCTTTAATTGTTGTCAAAATTAACTTGCCTTTATTCTCAGTAGATTCTATCAACCGTTTCTTTGTCGGCCCGAACAGCAAGAGTGCAAGTAACAATATGCCAATTGTTAAAACAGAATACCGTTTAAGTTTGAAGGAAAATCTTCTGTCCAGCCAAATCGTCAATAATAAAAAGATGATAGTCGGTGCGCAAACAAGTGCAATAATTGCGTCCCTCTGAAACCACCACATAAAAGAAATAATGTATAGTGCTCCAGATATTAAAATTGTCATGCCAAGACCAAAGATTAAAAGAGTTGAAAATTTTGGATTTGTTATTTTGTCTGTCATGGCATTGCAGGTAACGGCAGCCTGTGAAAAAACCTGTTTCACATCTGCCGGTTAAGAAAGGTTCAAATAAAATTACGAAAATCGGTTGATCCGGTGTTATTTTTAATAAAAACAATTCCATGGATTATATCAGTCCGTTTAACCGCGAGCAGTATGAATTCGTAAACCTGGAAGACTGTATTGATGTTGAAAATCCGGTTCGGTTTATAGATGCCTTTGTCGACAAGTTGGATCTTTTCAAGCTCGGGTTTAAGATCAACACGCTCAAGTCAGAAGGTCGTCCGGCATTCCCGGGTGGTCTTTTCCTT
>JAEUTM010000610.1 GCA_016788025.1 Bacteroidia bacterium | reverse complement strand
TCACTTTCTTATTCATATATCCAAAAGGGCTGTTTCCAAGATCAAAACCCTTTACGATTTCGCCATCCCGCTCCGCCGCTACCATATAACCATCTTTCTGATACTGTAAAGCCTCCTCAATCGTAGCAACCGGCAACATTTTGGAAACACCATTATAAAAAGCCGTTGTAATGGCAGATGACGCTCTCAATACGTCAATCACTACCACTATTGATTCTGGATTGTGAAATAAGGGGTAAGATTGAGGACTGAAACAAACTTCAATATTCATATATGTGGCATCGCCGAAGCTTTGAAGCTCCTGTTATTCGCTAACAAACATAATACTTTTCCCGCTTAATTTAAAAAATGCCTGCTTCGTTTAGGATTATAAAACAAGCTCAGCAATCCATCGACATTTTCGACTCCTTTGCTGCTTATTTTCAGGTGCTTTGCCGAAATTATGCCAAAAAACTTAACTTTATGCCATGATAGATTTTATAAAATCAAAAGTTAAAAATTCCATCGATCTTAAAACTTCCTTGCTGAACAAACCGGAAATCTTAAACTCCGTTCAGTCAGTTGTTAATGATATTATTGCCAGTTACAAAAACGGCGGGAAAGTACTTTGGTGTGGAAATGGTGGTAGCGCTGCCGATGCTCAACATCTGGCAGCTGAATTAAGCGGAAGATTTTATTATGACAGACCTCCCCTGTTCTCGGAAGCGCTTCACGTAAATACCAGCTACACAACGGCCGTAGCCAATGACTATAGTTACGATGTGATTTACAGTCGTCTTGTTGAAGCCATGGGAAAAAAAGGTGATGTATTAATTGGATTAAGCACCAGTGGCAATAGCGGCAACGTAATTAAAGCTCTTGAAGCTGCTAACAAACTAGGCATGGTAACAGTGGGATTTACCGGGGAAACCGGCGGAAAAATGAAGGATCATTGTAAGTATCTCATCAATATTCCAAGCACCGACACACCAAGAATCCAGGAATGCCATATGCTTCTGGGTCACACCATTTGCGAGCTTGTTGAAATGAATCTTTTCCCAAAGAAATAAATTATGCTCGACACGGCCATCATATTGGCAGGCGGCCTGGGAACGCGCTTAAAATCCGTAATAAGTGATCTGCCTAAACCTATGGCTCCTGTAAACGGCATGCCATTTTTAACCTACCAATTTCGTTACCTCAAACACTATGGGATTAAAAAGGTTATTCTTTCCGTGGGTCACCTCGCCGAAAAAATTGAGGATTATTATAAAAGTGATTTTGAAGGGATGAATATTTCTTATGCATACGAAAAAACGGCTTTAGGAACTGGGGGCGGCATACGCCTTGCTATTGAAGGATGTGGGGCCAATGCGATCCTGGTTCTGAATGGAGATTCTTTTTTTGATGTAAATATTAAAGAGTTCTTCGAACAGCATAACGCAAAAAAATCCGATGCTTCTCTTGCATTAAGACGGGTAGATAATGCCGCCCGATATGGAACAATTCAAAAAGATGACAACAACCGTATAACGCTTTTTAATGAGAAGAGCGGTCTTGAAACACCTGGTATTATTAATGGCGGAGTGTATATACTTCAAAAAGAGATTTATTTGAATAATACTCCGCGAAATGTAACTTTCTCAATTGAAAAAGATTTTTTTGAGAAAAGTATCACTAAGCTATTCCTCACCGGATTTGAATTCAATACTTACTTTATAGATATAGGCATCCCCGAAGATTACGCAAAGGCTCAGCATGACTTTAAAGAATTTAAATATTAATAAGAACTGGACTCTTTTTCTTGACCGTGACGGCGTGATCAATAAAAAACTTGAAAACGACTATGTTAAGCATTGGATAGAATTTGAGTTTATTGAGGGAAGCATTGACGCGATCAAGTATCTGGAAACAGTTTTCGATAAGATTGTGATCGTTACGAACCAGCAAGGCATAGGAAAAAAACTATACAGGACCGAGGACCTCGAACTGATCCATAAGAATATGCTTTATGAAATTGAATATTATGGTGGGCGCGTTGACAAGGTCTATTTTTCTCCACACCTTGCTTCCGAAAATCATCCCAGCCGTAAGCCTGGAATCGGAATGGCGCTGGAGGCTAAGAAAGATTTTCCCGGGATCGATTTTTCGAAAAGCATTATGGTTGGTGATAGTATGAGCGATATGGAATTCGGACGAACTGCCGGTATGATTACCGTTTATATTTCTGAAGAAAAAAAAGCAGATCCGAAAATTGATTTTAATTTTACATCACTTAATGACTTTGTAGTCGCCTTGCAAAACACACTTTGAAACTTTCCATTATAACTGTTACGTATAATTCTGCGGCTACGCTTGAAGAGACAATCCAGTCTGTTGTAAAACAAAGCTATCCGGATGTAGAATACATTATTGTTGATGGCAAATCAAGTGATGACACTCTCAAGATCATTGAAAAATATAAAGACAACATATCGAAGATAGTTTCCGAAAAAGATCAGGGACTTTATGACGCGTTAAATAAGGGAATTGGAATGGCCAGTGGAGATGTGATTGGCATTCTGCACTCAGACGATTTTTACATACACGAACATGTGCTGGCTCATTACGCAGAAGTTTTTTTAAAACAAAAGGTGGATACCGTATATGCAGACTTGTTTTATGTCGACAAAACAAATACCAATAAGGTTATCCGTAAGTGGAAAAGTGGTCATTATTCTGCCAGCTCTTTTGTAAACGGCTGGATGCCTCCACATCCAACATTTTTTGTGAAAAAAGAAGTGTACCAAAAATACGGGGTGTTTAACCTAAGTTTTAAAAGCGCCGCGGACTATGAGTTAATGCTGCGTTTCATTCAAAAACAAAAGATTAGCATTGCCTACTTGCCGGAATTTACCGTAAAAATGCGTGTGGGAGGAAAGAGCAATGTTAATGTACAGAACCGTATTGCTGCAAACCTTGAGGATAGAAAAGCCTGGGAAATAAATGGCCTTAAGCCAAGGTTCTACACCTTGTACTTAAAGCCATTAAGAAAGTTATTGCAGTTTTTTTAGAAATCCTGATTATTCCTTAACCAGTTTTACGGTTTTTAGAAGATCACCGTTTTCATTTCTCAGGTTCAGGATATATAATCCTTTGGATATCGAGTTCAAATCAACCTCGTATTCGTTTTCGCGTGTGGTACCACTAAGTACTGTTTTTCCAGCAATATCCAAAATAGAATAATTCAGAATAAGTCCTGAGTTTCCGCCAATATTTACATAGTTGTTAGAAGGATTGGGATAAACATTCAGGTTGTTTACCAATTGCTGTTCAGCCATCCCTTCACACTCATTTACACTTATTTCTGTTGAGCTCGCACCCGAGCAACCGTTAGGATCCGTATAGTTGTATGTAACGGTATAAATTGCAGAAGCGCCGGCAGCAACACCATTAAATGTATTTCCACTTACACCAGGACCACTAAAGTTTCCGCCAGTAGGTAAGCCGGTAAGACCAACAACATCTGTATTACATACCAGTGTTGAAGAAGCGGAAGCACTAACTACGGGATTTGGATTTACCGTAATATTTACCGGAACCCTTTGACTTTCGCAGCTTTCTGCGGAAGTTACTTCCCACTTGTAAAACCAGTAATACCATCCTGAACCCTGACTTGAACCCGTGATATTAATGCAGTCCCCTACATTATATGGATAGGAGACATTTGAGGTTGTTCTGAAAACACCCGTAGTTCCTGCATTTAGAACGAGCCTGTAGTTATTACCCGGAGTTATCGGGAAATTAAGAACTACAGTATTAGCGCCTACAGAAAGATTCACGGAAGTGGATTGAAGAATATTGGCCGCATTATCACGCATCTGAATGGCCCTTGAACCGGCTGAATTGGCATAAATGACAACAGAATTAAGCGTTCCCGTTTTTACCACATTAAAGGTGAGGTATTGACCATTTGCAATATTGGAATTGAACTGGAACATGCCCCCTGAGTTTGACATTATCCCTCCATACATCGCAGCAGGGGGAAGATAACTCGCTGCATAATATGTGTTATTCGCTACTAAATTATTTACAACCATACTACTCCCAGTTGAGATAGCAGCGCCGCCGAAAGGACTACCATACCAGCTCACATCAATAGCAGAAGTTGCACTAAGAATAGCAGCCGTTTGAAGACAGGTCGATACGTCATTTACAACTGGGGCCGGAACCGGTGGATTAATAACGATATTCGCCGTTTTTACAACACTATCAACTGTATTTGAACAACCGAAAGCTTTTAACTTTACGGTGTATGAGCCTGGATTGTTATACGTGTGAGATGTATTGGTGCCAGTAGATGTACTTCCATCACCAAAATCCCAGCTGTAAGTTAAACCTCCCGTAGTAACATTTGTAAAGTTAACAGTTGCCGGGCTTGAACAGAAATTAACGCTGGAAGCATTAAAATTAGCAGCCAGAGAATTGTTAGTGTAATTAGGCCCCACACCTACTGCATACCATGCTCTTGCCGTTTGAATCTCCTGCGTACTGCAGGCTCCAAATAAATCTCTTGCTGCCTGAAGAGTTAGTTTACGTGCCTGTGCATAGTTGGTTGTTGATGTAAAATAAACCGAGAGAGCTCTATAAGCAATTTTTGCCGCATCGGTCATCCCAATTCCAGCCACGTTATAAGAACTTCCAATATCATTGGTACCGGAACCGCCGGTAACCAGAAGGTAGAACCAGAAGTTACCAACATTGCTGTTTGTGTGTACTCCTCCATTGTCTGCTGAACCAATATAATAAAAGGTGCCTCCATAGGTGTCAGGGTCAGCAAACTGACTTGGATTAGCCATATTTCTCAGGCCAGTAGCGCCGGTTGTAATATCCTCTCCTATTTTCCAATTCCAGTTAGATGAGCGCGCATAGTTTTCAATCGCTACTGCAAAAATATCCGAAAAGCTCTCGTTAAGGGCGCCTGACTCCCCCTGATATATAAGCTGTCCGGTGTTTTGAGTAACTCCGTGTGTTATTTCATGACCACAAATATCAAGAGCTGTGAAGATTTTCGTTGAACCAGAACCATCTCCGTAAGTCATGCGGCTTCCATCCCAAAAAGCATTGCTAAAGTTTTGTTGATAGTGAACGTAACTCAGTAATTTTTGTCCATTATTATTTACACTGTTACGATTGTGCATGTTCATATAATAATCATATGTCATTTCAGCACCCCAGTGTGCATCTGATGCTCCCTGATCTACATGGTTAAGGGGCCAGGTCCAGGTTGTGGAAGCATTCGTAAAATCAACGGCGGCTGTATAATTAGAAGAACCCTGAAGGTTATATGTTTCAATCCCCTGGCCACGCTGTGTTTCACGAAGACGGTAGATACTTCCGCTCTGATCACAGGTAATTGGCTGCGTTCCACTGTACTTTGTGTTCGCTGTTCCTCCCACATCTGCGTTACAAATCAAATTTTGTTCGTCCAACACGGCGCCTTTGTTTGCATCCACAAAAACGTTTGCGCGGTAAAGTGGTTCCTCCGCATAAATATTAAAACGATAAGCGCTGTAAACTTTACCGTCCTTTTCAAAAAGAACTTTCACCCCAACCGGATCATAAGTAAAATCCGGATCATTTAAGGCTTGACGCATTTGTTTTACCTCAGCAACATTTTCCCATTTGTAGTGTTTTGCGTTAACTTTTGCAAGTGCATAGTTTAAAGCATTTTTTTCAGTTATTACAAAGGAACTTGCAGGACTGGCAGGATCGTAAAGATCCCCGTTCAGTTTAACAAGCTGCCCGTTTTTACAATGAGCGATAATCGTTTTGTTGGCATAAGAAATTCCCGATCTGGTAATTTCGAACCTCAAGTGAGTAAAGCCAAGCTCATCTTTCTCAGATTTAATGAGTTTTACTTTATTCTCTCCATTGTTTAAAATTTCTGAGTTTAAGAAATCGGCTACCCCGCTCTGACTAATGCGGTAACTGTCCTTTAACTGTAAGAAGTTTAAACGCCCGCCCTCTGCATAATACATGTCAGTAGCATAGGCTGTTAACTGATTTGTCTGCCCCGAAAGATTCAGGGCAAGAGCTGTCATTGATAAAAAAGCTGCAATCTTTTTCATGTGTGTGTTGATTATTCCCTGACGGTTGGAGATTAAGGCCCGTCGAAAAGGAGTTTTTTTAATAGTTTAGATACGCAATATAGCGTTTTTTTGAAGCAGCCCCTTACCTCTTTTTCAAAATTCTATTAAAAAACCGCTGGATTTAACATTATTCCCGGCGGTTGTTAAAAAAGGACATCGTTGTAAGTATCGGAACCTTCCAGAACGCGCTTTGCATAAGGACAGAGAGGCATAATTTTGATCCCATTTTTCCTGGCAAATTCCACCGTAGCATTAACCAATTGTTTGCCCAAACCCTTCCCCTCCTGAGATGGGTCGACTACAGTATGTTCAATAATTATTTTTGTTTCTCCTGCAAAAATATAAAACAGGCTTGCAATTTTTTTGTCGCCATCGAGAATAAAAAACTCTCCTTTTTTCGAATCGTGACTATGCTCTACTTTCATATTACTTTCTTAACCAGTTATAAAATTTTTTGTTTATGAAAGGTATATAAAAAAACGCCATTAAGGGCACCAGCACTAAACTTATAATGAGGGTTCTGAGTGGGATTGGAAGGTCAATCAAAAAAGGTATTACCAACATTGTTAATAATGTAATTACGGGATATATAAAGCACCATACCAGGAGTGCGAACTTCCATTTTTTTGGGTGACTTTGTTCTGACATTGATCGGGGGATTTTTTAAACCCAATAATACGCTTTTGTTTTAAACAATGCTCTTTTCACCAATTAAAAAAATAGCGGTATTACTTTACACTCAATTGCCTAAATTTGTGTGATTTAAATATAAAACCCCATGAAAATAATCTTTACTTTTTTCTTAAGTGTCTTATTTTGCGTCGGAATTTCCTTCGCACAATTTCCCCCCACAATGAACGGCATCTCCGGTCCATCAGGAGTGTGTTCTTCAGCTGCTGAAACGTTTACGGCCAACGCAACGGGTACTATTACATCATACTCCTGGAGTTTTGCAGGTCCTGCATCTGGTGTGGTTATTGGCAGTCCCAATAGCTCAGTTACCACGATAAGCTTTCCTTTTCCCTACGTTAATACAACCTACACCCTGCATTGTGTTGCGTACAATGGGAGTATACCTAGCGTAACATCAGCCAGTATGATAATAACTGTTTATGAAACCCCTAATGTTTCATTTTCCGGTGCCACGTCGTTCTGCCAGGGATCTTCTACAAACCTGTCAGCGAGCCCAACGATACTATCCTCAAGCTCTACGCTTTCTTACAACTGGTCGCCGTCTACAGGTTTAAATACCACAACCGGTCCAAATGTTGTCGCTTCTCCTCCCGCTACAACAAACTACACAGTGCTTTTAACGCTGGGAAATTGCACAAATACAGCTATGGTCACCGTTAATGTGATGAACTGCGGTACGGTTGGCCTTCCTGAACTAAATAATTCAGAAATCGGCGGAATCTCAGTTTTTCCAAATCCAGGTTCGGAATTCGTTGTTTTGAAATCACAAAAAGATGTCCTTGCAGTCATTCTTGATCAGATTGGAAAAGAAGTAAGATCTTTAAAATTAGTTGCTGGTGAAGAAACGCGTATTAATGGGCTAAACCCAGGTGTATATTTTGTACTTACACCCGAAACCCGAAAAAAAGTAATTATCACGAAATAACTTTAAACGCTCCGAAGTTTTCGGGGCGTTTTCTTTTACTACATTCTACGGAAAAAATTGTTCGCGGAAAAAATTGTTATATTTATATCAACCCAAAAAAACAAAATGAACTTTCACATACCCAAACGTCTTTTTTTCCTGATATTATTTTTCAACGGCTGTATCACTTTCTCTTTCTCTCAACCGCCGTCCATAACGGCAATTCAGGGACCAGTGATTGTTTGCACGCCCAATAGTTTTCCTGTAGACTATACAGTTACCACAAATACAAGTCCAAACTTTTTTTCGTGGTCATATTCCGGACCCTCAAACCTGATTCTTTCAAATGCGAGTTCTTCAGTTTGCAGCATTATTTTTCCGGTGAGTACCCAGAATACAAGCTATACACTTACCTGCATTGTCTCAAATGGATCAGGGAGCAGCGCGCCGTTTTCGATTGTTATAAATATTTTTGAAAAACCAACCGTTACCTTTTCCGGTGCAAATCATTTTTGCCAGGGTTCCTCAACCAATCTTTCCGCGAGTGGCACAATATTCCAGGCAAGCTCAACAACTATTACCTACAACTGGTCGCCGTCAACAGGTCTAAGCTCAACAAACTCCGCTTCTGTAACAGCCAACCCTCCCGTAACTACAAATTACACCGTATTGGTTACTAACGTAGTCTGTACAAGCACAAACTACTTTACGGTTAATGTCAACCCACCGCCTGTCCTTACGGCAAGTATCACCCCGGTAATTTGCAAGGGTCAAAATGCAACGCTTATCCTTGGTGGAAGTGGAAACTCTTATTCGGTAAACGGGGTCCCTACGCCTTTTGTCAGTACACTTTCCCCTACCATAACCAGTGGTTATACAGTCACTTCAGCCGATGCCAATGGCTGCACGAGTTTACCTTCCTATCTTACGTTAAGCGTAAACCCAACTCCAACCGTCACTGCATTAAACAATCCTCCGGCGGTTTGCAAAGGACAATCCAGCTTATTTAGTCTGGGCGGGGCTTTAAGTTATTCGTTGAATGGTATTCCAACCGGCCCAACCGGAAGCCAGTCTCCTCTCACGACAACCAGTTACACAATAGTAGGAAAAGACGCCAATGGTTGCGAAAGTTCTCCGGTAGTTCAGACACTAACGGTATTCTCATTACCGCTTCTTAATATAAATTTAACGCCTACAATCATCTGTAGTGGTGAAACGTCTACACTTACAATTGTTGGTTCTTCGGGTTCATACTCTCTTGATGGCGCTGCGGTTGGTCCTTACAGTTCCCTGAGCCCTTCTGTGACCACAAGCTACAGTGTAAGTGTAAAGGATACTAATTCCTGCTCTAATGCTGTTCTCACTACGCTGTTGGTAGATCAATGTACAGGTATCAGGGCAAACTCGCAGGCTGCAAACGAATTTTCGATTTTTCCAAACCCGTCAAAAGGGAATTTTACATTACGTAGTTCAGTAAACAGAAAAATCTCGCTATGTGATCAGTTGGGAAGACTTTTGAAAAACCTGGAAGTCCAGGCTGGAACCGAAAATAAAATAGAAAGTCTCCGGGCCGGTATATATTTTCTGGTATGCGAACAAGGACAAACCATTAAACTGGTTGTGCTTGAATAATCACAATTTAATGTAAACTTCGACGGGGCTAAAATTATGTTTAAAAAAATAACTACCCCTCAGCTATTCTTCATCGGCATTATTCTTGCTTCTTTAAGCTTTTCGCCATTTATACTTGACCAAACCCTCGTTCCCAGGTTCACTGGCCTGTGGATTTTAATTGCATTAGGGCTACTGAATTTGAGCATTAAAAGATTCAAATTTTATTTTCAGCCCGACCCGATCCTCTTTTGCTTTTTCGCCTTTACTTTAGTTAGTGGACTATCCATTTTCTGGGCAATTAATAAATCCGAAGCCATTTTTTCTTTCGGGAAAAGCCTGCTCTCATTCCTGTGTTTTCTCGGCGCTGTGTTGTGTTTAAAAAACAACAAGGAACAGTTTATATTCTTTATGTTAAAATTTTCAGTAGCCCTGTTCTATGTTGGATGTTACTTTGCCCTGTGGCAGTTGATCGGACTACAGTCTTTTGGCCGTGAAGATCTATACCAGGTTACCGGCATAAATGGACATAAAAATCTGTATTCCAGTTTTATGTTTCTAAATTTATTTTTCCTGCTACTTGCATTTTCCAAACTGAAAAAACTGTGGAAGTATCTATCAGCAGTGGCAATTGTTTTGACGCTTTTACTCTTTGGATTATTGATGACGAAAGCTGTTCTCCTTGCTTTAGTTATTTCTGCCGGAGCGTTCGTGCTATTATACCTGCCTGGAAAATATCCATTGTCACAACTCAGCGGAAAGAAAGCCACTATCACTTCCATTGGTATAGTTGTAATCGTTGTCTCCCTTTTCCTGTTGCTTATTCCATCGGTAATCAATACGAGTATTTCAAAATTAAAAGCAGCTGGAGACAATGTGCCGACTTCTGTTAAATTAGAACAGGAACGTTTAATCCTGTGGGATAAAACTTACACCATTTTTCATAAAAAGCCAATGCTAGGACACGGAGCGGGTAACTGGCAGGTAAATCTTCCAGACGCAACATTAACCGGGCTTTGGCGTGGAGAAGACCTCAATTATACGTTTCAAAGACCTCATAACGATTTTTTATGGGTGCTTTCTGAAAACGGAATATTAGGTTTTATATTCTTTATTGGTTTCCTTATTCTGATACTATTTTTCCTTTACAGAACTCTACCCCGATTTGCGTCAAGGAAGCTAAAATTTGAACCGGCGTTATGCTTGTCATTCATTGTAGGATACTGCTGCATTTCATTTTTTGATTTTCCCAGGGAGCGCATCGAACATGTTGTTTGGTTTTCCATAATACTCGCAATAGGATACGATCGTATCAAATTGGAAGAAGTAATACAATCTTACAGACAAGTTACACTGAGTTCATTTTTTACCTACGTGTTGCTCTTTATTTCTCTTTATTTTATTTACGTGGGTGTCTTGCGTTTGAAAGGTGAATTTTATACGCGCAAAATGTTTGATGACAAAAATCGTGGTATTCTGAGTGAAGTTATTAAACACGGCAAACAGGCAGAATCCTTTGCTTACACCTTAGATCCTACCTCCGTTCCAATTGCTTGGTATACTGGCAATGCAGAAGCGATGTCCGGAAATTACATGAAAGCACTGCAGGACTTTAAAAAAGCCCTACATTTTAATCCTTACAATCGCAATGTTCTGAACGACCTTGGTTCGGCTTATGTTTTTGAAAATGACGTTATCGGGGCGAAAATGTGTTACGAAGAATCGGCCAGAATAAGTCCTCGTTTTGATGATCCAAAATTAAACCTGGCTTCTATTTATATTAATGCCGGTGACTATAAAACGGCAGACTCCTGGCTTAAATCGATTCTGCATGATTCCGAGCGACGCAGCCATTATCAAAAAATGGTAGATCTTGCTTTGCATAAGTAATATCCCTTACATTTGCACATCATTAAAATCACCATGAACGAAAGCATTAGAAATCTCGAACCGAACCAACTTTGGAATAAATTTGCCGACCTTAATGCTGTGCCCCGTCCTTCTAAAAAAGAAGAACGTGTTATTGAATTCATAAAGAATTTTGGTGCGAGCCTTGGCCTTGAAACCTTTGAAGACAGCGTTCGTAACGTAATTATCCGCAAACCAGCGAGCAAAGGAATGGAAGATCGTAAG
>JAEUTM010000608.1 GCA_016788025.1 Bacteroidia bacterium | reverse complement strand
AAGCAAATAGAAAATGAAAGGACCCGAGGGCCAACCAGAATGATTAACATTTACGGTATACTTGCCCGGAGATTGGATTAATGTGGCAATGGCTCCGCCGGAATAAATTTTCGTATATATTGAGTCCGTACCCGTCTCATAAAGAACGCTGAAAGAGTTAATGGAACAATGTCTGATTTTCACAAAAAGATCAAAGGTTAGATGGCCATTAATTGTCACACTGAAAGTCCCTGCCGGCGCATATTCCAAGCCCATTTTTATACCATTGCTTGTGTACAAATAAGGCGTGGAACATGAATCGTAAGACCCGGCTGCTAATGGGTAATCAGCGAAGGCTTTAAACGTTAAAACCAGGAGTAAGTTTAAAACAATAGGTTTCATGAATGGGTTTTGATTTTAACGCAACTTTCGGTGATTTTATTGTAAATGATGTGAAGGCCTAAACTCTTTTAGCCATTAGTTACCAGCATTTTACTATATTTGTAGCCCTAAAAAAAGACTTTAGAGAGCAGAATGAAGCAGATCCGTAACTTTTGTATTATTGCCCACATCGATCATGGTAAAAGTACCCTGGCCGACCGTTTACTGGAATACACAAACACCATTAGCAAACGCGAAATGCAGGACCAGGTGTTGGATGACATGGATCTTGAAAAAGAACGTGGTATTACCATTAAAAGTCACGCGATCCAGATGGATTACGAATACAAAGGTCAGAAATATGTTTTGAACCTTATTGATACTCCCGGTCACGTTGATTTTAGTTACGAAGTCTCTCGCTCCATTGCAGCATGTGAAGGGGCTTTGCTAATTGTTGATGCCGCGCAGGGGATCCAGGCACAAACAATTTCCAATTTATATTTAGCGCTTGAACACGATCTGGAAATTATCCCGATCATGAACAAAATAGATCTGCCAAGTGCAGAACCGGAATTGGTAAAAGATCAGATCGTTGATCTTTTAGGTTGCAAACGCGAAGATATATTATCTGCTTCAGGTAAAACCGGAATGGGAGTTCATGAAATTTTACATGCAGTTGTGGAACGAATCCCGCCGCCAAAGGGTGAAGAGACCGCGCCATTACAAGCGTTGATTTTTGACTCGGTATTTAACTCGTTTCGTGGAATCATCGCTTATTTCCGTATTTACAACGGACAAATAAAAAAAGGAGAGAAAGTAAAATTCGTAAACACGGGAATGGAATATAACGCCGATGAAATTGGCGTATTGCGGTTGAAGCCAGAACCTCGCGATGTAGTGAAGACTGGCGATGTTGGTTATATCATTTCCGGAATCAAAGAGGCGAAAGAAGTTAAAGTAGGAGATACAATAACAGGCTCTTCAAATCCCGGCGAAGCAATTAAAGGGTTTGAAGACGTGAAACCAATGGTGTTTGCTGGAATATATCCTGTAGACACTGAAGATTTTGAAGAATTGCGCTACAGTATGGAAAAACTTCAGCTGAACGACGCATCGCTCACCTGGGAACCTGAAAGTTCGGCTGCTCTCGGATTCGGTTTCCGCTGCGGATTCCTTGGAATGTTGCATATGGAAATCGTACAGGAACGTTTGGAGCGCGAGTTCAACATGACCGTAATTACAACGGTTCCAAACGTGTCTTATCTGGCGCACAAAACCGATGGAGAAACAGTTGTGGTAAACAACCCAACAGATCTTCCTGATCCCGGCCGCATTGATTACATCGAAGAACCATATATCAAATCAAACATCATCACCAAGTCGGAGTTCATCGGCCCGGTAATGAGTCTTTGTATTGAAAAGCGCGGCCAGATTATAAATCAAAATTATCTTACTGCCGATCGCGTTGAACTTGTTTTCGAAATGCCGTTAGGAGAAGTTGTATTTGATTTCTTCGACCGTTTAAAATCCATTTCAAAAGGATACGCTTCGTTTGATTATCACCCAATTGGAATGAAGCAGTCGGATCTGGCAAAACTTGATATTCTTTTGAATGGGGAGCCTGTGGATGCTTTATCCGCATTGATTCACAGAAGCAATGCATACGATTTCGGAAAGAAGATCTGTGAAAAATTAAAAGAACTGATACCAAGACAACAATTTGAAATTCCAATTCAGGCCGCTATTGGCGCTAAGATTATTGCGCGCGAAACAATCCGCGCTATACGCAAAGACGTAACTGCAAAATGTTACGGTGGGGATATCAGTCGTAAACGTAAACTCCTTGAAAAACAAAAAGAAGGGAAGAAGCGCATGAAACAGGTTGGTAGTGTTGAAATCCCGCAAAGCGCGTTTATGGCCGTTTTGAAACTTAACGATTAATACAATCGACTTATTCCGATTGCCTGTAATATCTCACGTAATCTATTTCATAATAGTAGGGGAACTCAGAGTCATCACTTGGTGAGTTTGAACCTACCTGAATGATGTTGTCAAGTATAATTCTCATAGGGCTTTTGGGAAAGGCTTTATTTAAAATGTAGGGCTCGCCGGCCTTCAACGAACGACAACTCATTTCCTGGCCCATTAAATTGTAAAATAATGCGCTAGTCCTCTTAAGCTCGCCATCAACGTACCATTCTAATTTAAATTTTGACCAAATCAGCGTGAAAGTATGAAATGACTCAGAAAAGTCAGGGCCTTTGTATTTGCTTGGACAATCCTCCATTTGTCCGTTTAAGTCATAATCAGTTCTCGAGTTCATGCGATGAACTCTACATAACTTATCATCATCAAACTTGCCCCCTATGGTTTTTTCATTTTCAAACTCAAAAATATCAATCTCATTCGAATAAGGGTCTCCAAACATCCAAAAGGACGACGCAACGCCTTTTGCCTTAGGAATTCTACATGAAAGTTCTATTTTGCCGTTCAGGAACGTTTCTTTTGAGTCTATTTGACCTGCAGTGAAATAAAAATCCTCGCATTTTGTGCTTAAAGATCCGTTGTGCCAGATATCATAACATTGATTTAAAAGCGTGTCACGTCTCGTTATAAGCTTTAATGTACCGTCACCTAGTTCAATATTACGCGGAGAATACCATTGCTGAGCAATACTATGTTCCGGGTCCCTTACAACTCCTGTTATTGCAGTCCATTTAGACGTGTCCAAGGAACTGCCGTCAAAATCATCCTCAAACACAAGAGTGTAATTTGACTCATTACATTTACCGTCTTCGATCAAAAGAACTTTTTTGCCATTACATACTTTTTGACAAAAGAACGGATTGAAACTTTCCAGGAAAAGTAATATTAGTAACAAACACCGCACGTTTAAAGATAAGGATAATGTGCAAGTAATAAATTGTTATGCTTGTAAACCGGCAGTCGGATTAGTATTTTTAACCAGAGAATGTCCTAAGAAACCAAATGATCAATAAGCCGTGACTATCAAAATACAAGTTAAATCACTGATTCTATTCGCCCTGATACTGGTGCACGGTTCGTCAAACGCACAGATCATGTGGCAGATCAAAAAAGATACTGTTATAACCTGGCATTATTCCGAAGGAGATGAATTTAACGGCAACGAGATAAACACCAGCTACTGGAAGTACGCAGGCTGGGCACGTTCTATCTACACTAATAAAGAACAGCAATATTACAGCTCGGGAAAAAACCATATCGTTAAGGATGGTCACCTGACGCTCTTTGCAAAAAGAGAAACCGTTAACGAAAAGGTTATTGACTGGAAAGCGGACAATGATTCTATTAATACAGAAGGCCGTTTTTATGGGATTAATAAGAGAAATTTTTCATGGACAGCAGGTCAAATAGAAACAAGCGAACATTTTGTTTATGGATATTACGAAGCCAAATTCAAAATGCCTTCAAAGAAGGGATTCTGGCCAGCATTCTGGCTTGCCGGTGGCGACCCCAATGAAGAAATCGACATGATGGAGCTAAAAACTGAAAAGAGAAATCAAATTCACGTGGGTAGGCATAGCACAAAAAGAAAAGAAAATTACGTAAGAACCGGGCTTACAAAAAAAGCCTGGGGCGACTGGGTAAAGTTTAAAGGCGATCTTACTTCAGGATATAATATAGTAGCCGTGGAATGGACGCCGGAAAGTGTTACTTACTTTCTTAATGGAGAGATTATTGCCTACACCAAATTAAATTTACCTCACGTTAAACGCATCATATTTAACATCGCGGTTCCGTCCAACAATGGCCCATTTAAACCGGGGCCAGCGGATACTGTAAAACATTCGGGTGATTTCGAAATTGATTACGTGCGCGTATGGAAGACTGACAGCGAATTTTCTTCCAGGAAGCATCTCTTTGTAAAAAAATCCGGAATGCCAGATAGCCTCTCAGCAACACGCTTACAAAGCAAAAAGAAATTTATTTACGGCAAAAAGAAATTGCACGCCAATGAAGGACTTACAGTTTCGCTCTCAGAATCACAAAACAACGTGTGTATCCTCACGGTTTTAGGAAAAGAAATTCCTGCGGACGCCAAATTTTCTCTCAAGGCGAAAGATGGAAGTTTGTTGAAAAGCGACACGCTGCATTACGGAGAAACGGTTATAGATTTGCTTGATACCGGCAACATGGCAACACTCATTGAAATCGAAGTCTTTGGTCGAAAGGCCTTTGGCCAGTTTTACAACACTAATTGAGTTTTTTAAAAAGCCTGTATTTGTTGAGGTTAAGCTTTAACTCCTCAAAACCTTCGGGGATAGGATCAGATGCAGACTTCCTATGAATGATAAATATTTCGTTGTTCTTATAGCCACCAATTAGAGTATCATCGTAATACCTTAAAAGATAAAACTGGAAATCCCAGTCTAAGTAGGTTGTTTCGTCGGTAGAAATTTGTCTGCCCTTTCCAATGGATGCTCCAATCATTCTTACATCGTGTAGAATTTCTTCGTCCCTGGAATCAGTTCCTGCGAGTAAGAAGGTTATGATAAGAACGGTAATTGCTCCAATAAAAACGATTGTTCGGAAAATCCGAAAGACCTTATCGTCTAATTTTTTTATAAGTTCGTTGAGGTGTCCCGCAAGAAATACCGTTAAAGCAATTGAAAAGAACGGCAAGGCAGGGATAAAATATACTGCTCTCTGAACGTGAGTGGAACAAAGTGGCACTACCCCAGACAAACCATATATAAAGAAGAACCAGAGGATCTTTTTGTTATCAGAATTTAACTGCCCCTTAAATGACTTCCACTTGAACAACAGAGTCATAAGAAGAAGTACGCCAAGATCAACGAACTCATCGGTTACAAGCCACCATAAGACACTGAAGCGATTGTCAACAATATGCTCACTGTTTATTCTTTCGAGCAGTCTACTTTTCAAATAAAACGCAAGACTATTTTTTGCTTCTTCATTCGTTGAAATAATAATCGCATAAAGTATGGCGGGTATAAGAATCAGAGTGAGTGTGTAACCCAACAGCTTTTGCAAAGAGATTTTTTGAATAGAGAAATGATAACATAAAACGAGGGCAATCGGAAACAAAGCAGGGATACCCTTGGAGAGACTTCCTGCAAAAACGCAGAATCCAGATAAGATAAGAAAGAGTAAACGATTTTTATCCTGGCACAGGGCCTTTAAACAAAAAAAACTGGAGGCAAGAGCAAATACGCTGACAGTATTTTCTATCATATTATTTTTAAATGACCAGCAAACAGAGGGTGTTATAAACCAAAGTGCCGCTGCCAACCACCAATAGTTTGAGTAGGCACTTTGTTGTTTGAAAAAAATCTTCCAAATCCCATAAATAAAACAAATACATAGAAAGCACATGAAAAGCCCGTATATTTTTTCTACATAAAAACCTTCTCCAAGCAGCTTAAAAAAACCGGCTTGTAATGCATAACTTAAAGGTGGGTGTTCCAGAAACGCATTCTCTCCCATTTTATTCCAGGAGGAACTCAGGTAGGGATACCAAAAGCTTCCCTTGCCTTCTGCTAAATTTTCAGAAACAACCGCATATTGAATCCCATCCATAAACATTCCATGTTGGAAACATGCCGGTAGGATTAATGCAGAAATAAGGGTAAAAGCAAAAAGAATAAAAGTGCCTTGTTTACCAAACATAAAGACAGCTAAATTATGAATTAACGCAAACGGAGAAGGGTTTTCACTCAAAATTTGTTCACAAAAGCTGTATCTGTACACACGTTTTTGCATTATGCTTTCTAATTTTACAACATGCGTTTTTTATACTGTACAATCGTTACCCTGCTCTTTATCAACACTAAGTCTCAGCCTCGGAAAGAATATCATGATCTGAAGCAAACCCAGTTGAAATCCGAAACAAATTATTTCAAGGGATTCCCTTACGGGCCGCATATGGAATATTACAAAAGCGGAAAAATTTCAGTGAAAGGCTATTATTACGCAGGCAAAAAAAGTCATTATTTGGGAAAAGAAGACAGTGTATGGACTTATTACTATGAGGACGGCACTAAAAAGGCAATTGAACATTTTGACAAAGGACTGAAAAACGGCACCAACACATATTATTATAAATCCGGTAAAATCTCTCAAATAACAAAATTCACGGACAATCTTGCTGACAGTACCTGGACCACATATTACGAGAACAAACAGGTTAAGAGCCTGGAAACCTTTGTAAGCGGGAAGAAAGAAGGCGATTGGATTTCTTATTTTGAAGATGGCAAGGTGGAAAGTAAAGGAACATTTGAAAAGGACAAGCGCAATGGAAGAGCGGAAACCTATTTTAAAAACGGAAAACCGCGAAGCGTGCAGAATTACTGCAACGACCTTCCATGTGGTCGTTGGGAAGAGTTTTACGAAAATGGGAAAAACAAATTCGTAAAGGAGTATAAAGACAGTTTGTTGTTATTAATGGACCTTTGGAATGATCAGGGTAAACAGCTTATCACAAACGGAAATGGAAGTTTAACAGCGAACTATGATAACGGAATTGTGAAAGCAACCGGATCTTACAAAGACGGCTTGCAAGATAGCGTGTGGCGATTCTTTCATCCGAACGGAGAGCTCGACTACGAGGCTACTTACAGGGAAGGAGTGCTTAATGGATATTACTCTTCTTACTATAAAAACCACAACATAAAAAGCGAAGGAAACTTTACCGCAAATAAGAAAAATGGCCTGTGGAAATTTTATATGGAAAACGGGAAGCTGGAGATGCAAGGAACGTTAAGGGACAACAGTCGCGAAGAAAAATGGAACTATTATTATAGCAGCGGCGAGCCTGAGAGTGAAGGAAACTACGTGAACGATAAACAAAGCGGCACCTGGAATTATTGGTATAAAACGGGGGAGAAATGGAGACAGGGAAATTATGACAGCGGTCTTAAAACAGGCACCTGGACAACCTGGTGGGAAAATGGAAATAAGTTGCAGGAAGGCCCTTATGT
The DNA here is from genome assembly GCA_016788025.1 of Bacteroidia bacterium. Taxonomy (GTDB): domain Bacteria; phylum Bacteroidota; class Bacteroidia; order B-17B0; family Aurantibacillaceae; genus Aurantibacillus. The sequence goes on along the minus strand of JAEUTM010000608.1, from coordinate 3,448 downwards.
AAATGGAAAAGAAGATGGTTTGTGGACTAGCTGGTGGGAGAACGGAACAAAAAAAGATGAAGGGACAATTAAGGGAACGATGCTTGTTGATGACTGGCAGGGATGGTATGCCAATGGAAAACCCAATTATTCCGGAAAATACAACGACAAGGGACTTAAGGTCGGAGAGTGGAATTATTACTACGAGAGCGGTAAACCGAGAGAGCTGTGTACTTATGTAAGCGGCATTAAACACGGCCCCTATATTCAGTGGTTCGAAAAGGGCGATTTTGTGGACACAAAAGGAAATTATCTTAAGGGACACCAGGATGGACAGTGGACATATTATTATGAAACGGGGGTGGTAAGCAGAACACAGAACTTTAAAGAAGGAAGATTAAGCGGAAAAAGTGTGTCATATTATCCGAATGCCACCATTCAGAGCGTTTGTCACTACACGGTTATAGATGATGAGAGAAAGGGTAAAACACAGAGTGTGCCCGACGGAGAGTGGATTTTTTACGACAAAAACGGCAACGTAATTAACCGCATGCACTACGAAAATGGCGTTCGTAAATAAGTATACTTTTAGTATATTTGTTTTATCATGATCAAAAAACTATCCAAAGTTCTGGTACTCTTTTTTGGGCTTGTATTGTTTTCCTGTGGCGGGGAAAAGGCCGACGAAATTATTTCGGATGAAGAGCACACTAAAAACGAAATCCAGGAGAGTAAATTTAATGCGCAAAACGTATTCAACACATTGCCTGATCGTAAAATGGTAATGCAACTAATCCAGGAAAACCGAATCGAATACAATCCAGACCTTCTCAACGATCCAACCAAAGTAAATAAATATGTTGTTGAACTTGCTAAGGCGGTTAACCTTGGTATTTATGGTGCAGATCTCACCATAGCCAGTTCATTCGATCAAACGCAGGAAAGCATGGTATTCCTCAAATGCGTTAACGGACTTGCCGGATACCTTGGGGTAAACAGCGCTTTTGATCAACGCATGTTTGAACGTATTGATGCGAACGAGAACAACAAAGACTCTATTTTGGAAATCGTAACGGGAGCATTTAAAAAAGTTGACGAGATTTTAAAGTACAATAACCGTCCGGCAACGTCTGCAGTTATTCTTTCGGGCTGTTGGATAGAAGGTCTTTATGTTTCCTGCCAAATGGCTCAGGTAGTTGACACGGAAGGCATAGTAAAAGCGATTATTTCTCAAAAAGAATCTCTCAAAAATCTTATTGTTATGCTGGAGGCCGTAAAACTAGATGAAAGCGCTCAGTTTATTCTATCAGACTTAAAAGGGCTTTATGAGGCCTATAATTTGGCGGAAACAACCACTAAATACGATAAAAAGGCTATTGCAACCATAACTCAAAAGATCAGTGATCTCAGAAATAAGATCACCAGCTCTACAGCTTAAGCCTTTAACCTTATTTTACAAAATCTCAACTTAACAGCGCTTTTTTAATTGTTAACTTAGAAGGTATTATTTTGAAAAAGCTTTTTGTCATAGTTTTTCTGTTTGCATTTGGATCCAGATCCTTTGCATCGCATTTGCTTGTCCCAATGGACGAGACACAAAAAAATCACCTCAAGGCATATGGTTTAGCTTACTGGGCCTTGAAAGGGGATCTGGAAATTTATTGGCTGTTAAACTATCGGGGCGGAAGCTTCTTAATTCCGAATGTAAAGGCAGTTGCAAACGAATGTGTAATCAGGGGAATAAGTTATGAAACCATCTCCGACGCTCAAAGCAGCGCCATCCTTGCTGAAATTGCAAATCCAGAAGTTAACCAGGACGCAGTAAAGCTTGAGAAAGCACCAAGAATAGCTGTTTATTCACCCAAAGGTAAACAACCATGGGATGATGCCGTGACTCTTGTATTAAAATATGCCGAAATTCCCTACGATGTATTGTACGATGAGGAAGTTTTTCTTGGCAAGTTGAGAGATTACGATTGGTTGCATCTTCACCATGAAGATTTCACCGGGCAGTATGGCAAGTTTTATGGAGCCTTTCATAATGCCGCCTGGTACCAGCAGGAAGTTAAGGATAACGAAGCCATGGCAAAGAAACTGGGCTTCACAAAAGTTTCGTTGATGAAACTGCATTCGGCAAAGCAGATTAAAGATTTTGTATTTAATGGAGGATTTTTATTCGCCATGTGTAGTGCAACTGACAGTTATGATATCGCTTTGGCAGCTGAAGGAATAGATATTTGCGAAACAATGTTCGACCATGATCAGGCCGACAGGAATGCAAACAGCAAAATAGATTTTTCGAAAGGATTTGCGTTTGAGAACTACAAACTGAGCATGAATCCAATGGAATATGAGTATTCTACTATAGACACTTACGCGTCGCGAAGGCAGTATGGAGTGACTCAGAAAACGGATTTGTTTACACTGTTCGATTTTTCCGCAAAATGGGATCCTGTGCCAACGATGCTTTGCCAGAATCACAATACTACAATTCAGGGGTTCTGGGGACAAACAGCAGCTTTCAATAAACAGTACATTAAAAAAAATGTATTAATTATGGGCGAGGCAAAAGCTTTTAATGAAGCAAGGTACATTCACGGAGAAATAGGAAAAGGAACCTGGACTTTTTACAGCGGTCACGACCCGGAAGATTACGAGCATCGGGTGGAAGAGCCTCCCACAGATTTATCGCTTCATCCAAACTCACCGGGTTACAGGCTGATCTTAAACAATATTTTATTCCCTGCGGCTAAAAAGAAAAAACAAAAAACCTAAGCCGGCAATTCGTATTTTCGCCTTATCAATTTTCTGCTTAAAATAATTGTATCCGCCATTGCGGTCTATTTAGTTTCGGGGTTTTTACCCGGAATAAAAATAGACGATTATATTTCTGCTTTAATGGTGGCGCTTGCACTGGCTTTTCTGAACACAATCGTTAAGCCAATATTTGTGTTTCTCACCATCCCCATTACAATTTTCACCTTGGGCCTTTTTCTGCTTCTTATAAACGCTGGCATTATTATGTTGGCCGAAACCCTTGTAAAAGGCTTTCACGTGGATAATATTCTTTGGGCGCTTCTATTTAGCCTGATCCTATCTGTTTTTACAGGAATTCTCAACATGCTGTTCGGGTTAAACGAACCAGACAAATAGAAACAACTGAAATAAAAAACCCGTCCTGAGAATTCGGGACGGGTTTTTTATTACTGATCGAACTTGGTATAGTCATCCGGAACTTTAAATACCAATTCATCCGGGGGAGTACTGATCATTTTTGTAACCTCAAGCTTTGTAAGCAGTTTGCCATCCGTAAGCTGTCTTTCTTCACTTAACATAGGCATACTGCCCTCCGGCAAACCTTTTATTTGACCGAAGTAAACGCTTTGCTTGTCTTTCCTGTTCCAAAGTTTTACCAGGGGCGCAAAAAAGGGATATTTACCCTCAGCTATCCAGTATGTAATCACCGTGT
>JAEUTM010000579.1 GCA_016788025.1 Bacteroidia bacterium | reverse complement strand
AATGAACTCATCGACACATCCATACAGGTATTGCGTGGAAAAAAGGCTTCTATATTTCCGGATTTTGCAACTGGTGGTATTGCCGATTTTAGTGATTATAAAGACGGTATTCGCGGTGGCAAGATCAAAGTCCGTGCAAGGATAAAAGAACTGAACGCCAAAACCTTGATTATTTCTGAAATTCCTTTTAGCACAACCACCAGTTCTTTAATTGATTCGATCCTGGCTGCGAACGACAAAGGAAAAATCAAAATTAAAAAAGTAGAGGACAATACAGCAGAAGACGTGGAGATTTTGATCCACTTACAACCTGGTATCTCTACAGACAAAACCATTGATGCTCTTTACGCGTTTACAAACTGTGAAGTAAGTATTTCTCCAAACGCGTGTATCATTGAGAACGAAAAGCCTCGTTTTGTGGGTGTGAGCGAGATCCTGAGACTTTCAGCCCTGGAAACAAAGGAACTTCTGAAACGCGAACTCGAGATCGAACAAAAGGAACTCGAAGAAAAATGGCACTTTGCTTCCCTTGAAAAAATATTTATTAAAGAAGAGATGTACATCGACTTTAAGAAATATGCAAACAAGGAAACCTTATACCAATATTTATACGAACGTTTCAAACCCTTCAAGAAGAAATTTTTGCGGGAGATTAATGACGAAGATCTGCATCGTTTAACGCAGATACCAATGATCCGTATCACGCGCTTCGACAGCATTAAAGCTGAAGAGCATATGAAGGAACTGGAAGCAAAAATTGAAACGGTTAAGGGGCACTTAGCGAATTTAACGGACTACGCCGTTGAATATTTCAAAAATCTGAAGAAAAAGTACGGCGCAGGAAGAGAACGTAAAACCGAAACCAAACAACTTGAGACGATCATCGCTACACAGGTTGTAATGGCCAACGAAAAACTGTACGTTGACCGTGCCGAGGGTTTTGTGGGAACAAGTTTGAAGAAAGATGAGTTTGTTACCGACTGCTCTGATCTTGACGAAATTATTGCTTTCACCAAGGAAGGCAAGATGAAGGTGTTCAAAGTGTCCGATAAAACCTTTGTTGGAAAAGACATTATTCACGTGGCCATATTTAAAAAAGGCGACGATCGTACCACTTACAACATGATTTATCGTGATGGACCGAAAGGAATTACCTTCATGAAACGCTTCAACGTAACTGGTGTCACGCGTGATAAGGAATACGATCTGACAAAAGGAACACCAGGTTCAAATGTATACTGGTTCACTGTTAATCCAAATGGCGAGAGTGAAAAGGTAATTGTACACCTGAGACAAGTTTCAGGTTTACGTAAGCTGGAACTGGATGTGAATTTTGGGGATATGGAAGTGAAAGCCCGCGGCGCTGTTGGAAATATTGTTACAAAATACACAGTTAATAAAGTTACGCTTAAAGAAAAAGGCACCTCTACGCTTGAAGGAGAAGACTATTGGTTTGATGAAGGCACTCACCGTTTAAATAAAGACGAGCGTGGAACGTATATTGGAAAGTTCAGCGGTGATGAGAAGATCATGACCATCACCAGCAAAGGCTTCTACAAACTGTACACGTATGATGTTCTTAATCATTTTGATGAGGATATTATCATGATAGAGAAATATTATCCAAATCAAACCCTCACTTGTATTTATTACGATGGGCAGAGTAAATCTTACTTTACCAAACGTTTCGATCCGGAACCAGTATCAAACAAAACCTTGATCATTACAGAACACGAACAATCCCGTATAGAACTAATCACAGGGCAAATTAATCCTGTTGTGGAAGTGAGTTTTGCTAAAGAAAAAGGACAGGAGATTCCGCAAGAAGTATTAAAAATGGTTGAGTTTAGCCCGATGGTGAATATGAAAGCCAAAGGCAAAAAGCTCACTTCTTATAAAGTAAAAGAAATTAGCTTGCGCGAACCGGAAGAGATCAAGGCTGCGAGGAAGTTCCTTTCTTCGGCGGAGGATGAAAAAACGGGTTTGTCACCTATGGAATTGCATCGCAGAGCCATGGAAAAACTAAATAAAGACAATGCCAAGAATTTCCTGGAAGGGGATGGGCAGATAACTTTTGAGTTTTAATTTATTTCTTATTTTTGGGGATCTTTACACCCAAAAAACTATGAGAGTTCTGAATTTATGCGGATTTATTTTCTGTGCATTGTTATTGTATGATTGTAGGAAAGACAGGACCTGTAATTGTTCTATTACCCTTACAAAAACCACGTCAACACGTGAACAAAGTTCTCAAATCGAGGATTTTTACGGAAATGTAATCCAGTACGCAAAGGACGAAACAAATTCTACTTCCGAAAGCCACACATCAACAAGTAAAGTAAGATATACCAAGGTGAAGAAGAACCAAATAAATGAGCTTTGCCCTGCTTCTTCAGAAGACTCCGACACACAAGAATCATCCTCTGAAAGCGAAGGAGTGGGCTATTATCAGGGATACCCGTTTAATTACCCCAAAAAAACAACCGTTACTGTAACAATTGTTGATAAAACCACCTGTAAAATAGAATAGGGAAGACAACTTACTCTTGTCGTGGTATTTGTTCAGTCGAATTGTTTCTTAAAATAAATCAATATTTTATTCGTTATTTTGAGAAAAAATCCCCCTCATGAAAAAAATAACAGGCCTTTTGGCAGTAACAATTTTATTTACAGCCTGTAAAAAGGAAAGAACATGTAGTTGTGAGATAACAACCAGCGGTAGTGTAAACAGCCATATGGTAACCAATGGTCTCAGTTTTGTGATCGATGGAAGCTCCCTTGGATTGCCTTTCCCGATCAATTTCCCACCAATTACACTTGCAGCTTCAAAAGACACAAATTTCACTACACCTTACAGCTACAACAGCACATACAGTGAAACCTACGATAAAACATCGAAAAGAAGTATAAAAAGGGCCTGTCCTTCAAGCACTGAAGAAAGCGTAAATAAAAGCTACACCACCATTGTTCCGGGCTCTTACACTGTAACATCAAACGAGGTTGGAACCGAAAGCGGGAAGTGTTCTATAAAATAAAAGCTACAGGTTTCCGAATTTCGGTGTAAGATCCACCAAACGATTGCTGTATCCCCATTCGTTATCGTACCAGCCAATGATTTTTACGAGGTTCCCTACGATGCTGGTAAACTCTGAGTCGTAAAGCACACTGTGCGGATTGCCTACAACGTCGATTCCAACGATAGGATCTTCGGTGTATTGAATAATTCCCTTCAATGAACCTTCGGCTGCTTTTTTGAAAGCCATATTAATTTCCTGGACGCCAGGCGTTTTACTTAAAACACAGGTAATATCAGTCAGAGAGCCATCTGGAACGGGTACACGCATTCCACAGCCCCCGATTTTCCCTTCAAGCTCGGGGAATATTTTTGTGATGGCTTTAGCAGCGCCCGTAGATGTTGGAATAATACTCATAGCTGCTGCCCTGGCACGTCTCAGGTCTTTGTGCGGCGCGTCGTGAATACGCTGATCGCTTGTATACGAGTGCACAGTGGTAATATAGGCTTCTTCTATTCCAAATTCTTCAAGCACTTTTAGCATCGGTGCTGCACAATTTGTGGTGCAACTGGCATTTGAAATAATCACATCATCTTTAGATAAAATATGATCATTAACACCTAATACAAGGGTTTTGATCGTATCATCTTTTGGAGGAGCGGAAAGAATAACTTTTTTTGCCCCGGCTTTTAAATGGAGCTCTGCGCTTGCCCGGTCAAGGAAATGCCCGGTACTTTCAATCACTATATCTATATTATTTTCTTTCCAGGGTAATTGTGCAGGATCCTTACTGGCCGTAACTTTTATAGACTTTCCATTGACAATCAGGTTTGATCCTTCCGCTTTTACTTCTCCCGGAAAAGCACGGTGAACAGAGTCATACTTCAACAAATGCGCCAAGGTTGCAGCGTCAGTAACATCGTTAATGGCAACAATCTCAATTTCTGGTTTGTTAATGGCGTTTCGCAGGTAAATCCGTCCAATGCGGCCAAAGCCATTAATAGCAACTCTGATTTTTTTCATTTTTATTCGTCTCGTTACCGACGAGACGGTGGCGTTTTTAAATTTGTTTAAAGGGTCGTTTTTCACCGTTTACCATATTGTAGATAAACCAGTCGCGTTTTATGCGGATTAAAATCTCATTTTCCTTGTGCAAAGTTGCTTCATCTGCGTTTAAAATCTTTTCTTCCCGCGTTAAAATGTTATAAATAACCAAATATTCTTTAGGCTCAAACACATGTTGAACCAGGAAATTTTTGGTTGCGAGATCAACATGGCGGTGCGAGCTTATGAGTTTTTTTCCCTCATAATTAAAAATATCATCCTCTGTTTTGAGCCGTAAACCTGCGCTGCAGGCAACAATCAGAGAGTCCTGGGGATTGAGTTTCAGCGAACTGTATTCATACGGGATCAGCACTTCTTCCCTTTCGTTTAAGAGGCCTGTAACAACCATGTCGGCTTCATTAAGCATTTGTGCCATGTAAAATTTAGGTTCCTCGCAAAAACGGATGTCATGATAACCCCTGAAGGTGATCTGCCTGAAATCCTTGTCAACCAGGAACTTTTTGCTTTTTGTACCCGCCGTGAAATAATACTCTTTGTTGAGGTATTGTTTTAAAGTGTTCTTTCCATAAGAAAAGACGCTGAAGGTGTCGTTTTGCTGATTGCGGATCACCAGTTGCTGGTTCTTTTTATTCAGGTAATTGCAAGAATAGCTGGTGCTGGTTACTTTGATGAATTTGTTTGGCGAACTCGTAACTATTCTGAAACATGCCAGACATACCTTTCCCGTGGAGTCGAAATTAAAAATTGTGTCGAAACGCGCCGGAATAATAACGTTTTCATTTTCTTTGATGCCCCATTTACCATTTTCCCTGTAAGCCGCTGTTTGCGATTGGGCGAACCCTCTCATGGCCAAAAAAGCCAGGAAAAATATGTACAGATAGGACTTCAATTAACAGGATTATAAATGTAAAGATTTTCGGTAGCATAATAAAGAAGGCGGACGCAGATTGCACAAATTTCACAGATAGACTCGGGTAAAGGAGTATAAGCTGTATTAATGTGATTAACGCCGATCCCGTTATAATGAATACACATCAGCGATATCCGCGAAATCTGCGTGGAAACGAGCTCTGCCTAATACAGTTCACCGCCGACCCGGTACCGTTCACCGACCTTTGTCGGGACCCCACCTAATCGCTATTGCCAGGGCTTTCTAAGGGTAGTAATTTTACCAAAAAAAGAAACATGGAAGAGCAAAATTTGCAAAGAGAAGAAAGCTGGAAAGAAGGAGAAGAAAGGTGGCAGAAGTTTGAGAAGGCTCAGAGACGCGGTAAGATAATGGGTGGACTTTTAATCGTAGCGATCGGCGCCCTCTTTTTAGGCAGGGAACTTGGATATGAAATACCTGTTTGGATCTTTACCTGGAAAGTGCTTTTAATAGGGATCGGACTTGTTATAGCCATCAAACATAAATTCCTTCACCCAGCCTGGATCGTATTGGTTGCGGTAGGCGGTGTGTTTCTGATCACCGACCTGTATCCCGAAATGAACATCAAACCAATTCTGTGGCCTATTTTAATAATTGTGGTTGGATTGATCATCATCTTTAAACCGAGATATGGACATCGCGACAGAATGCACTACCGTAGACACTGGCATAACAAATGGCACCAGCATCATGGCAGGAAACACCACGAAGCGTACCAGCGCCTCCAGGAAAAATTCGAAGAAAAAGCTTACAAAGATGCCTACAGAAATTTTGAAGAGCGTGTAGAGCCGAGTAAAGAAGACGTGATTGAGTCCATTGTGTTTATGGCAGGTGTGAAAAAGAACATTTTGTCTAAAAATTTTAAAGGAGGAGATGTGACCAGCATTTTTGGTGGCACGGAACTTAACCTTAGCCAGGCTGACTTTGAAGGGTCAATTAACCTGGAAGTAACACAGGTGTTCGGGGGAACTAAACTAATTGTTCCCGCAAACTGGGAAATAAAATCAGAATTGGTAACTGTTTTCGGAAGTGTAGAAGACAAGAGAGCACTACAGCCTACCATTGAAACCGAACCGAGAAAAGTGTTGGTTCTCACTGGAACAACCGTTTTGGGTGGGATAGAAATAAGAAATTACTAATCCAAATAAATACACGACCATGAAAAAATATATAGCCAAACTGATCTTCAACATTAATATCGATAATGGCAGCGATTCAACACAATTCGATGAGCAGATCCGCGTAATAGAATCGTATAGTCTTGAAGACGCATTTCATAAAGCCAGAGGTATTGGCAAACGCGAAGAGGAAACCTTTCTTGATGCTGAGAACAAGCTGGTAAGCTGGCAGTTTATAGATGTTACCGAGGTGTATCCTATTGAAGATACCAAGGACGGCGAGCAACTGTATTCTAATACGCATAAAACAAGTGATGCAAATTCCTTTATCCGCTTCATTCGCCAGAAATCCATGGAAATTCAGGCAAAAAACCTAACCTTTGCCTAGATTCTTGTTAAATAACGAACCAACATATTCAGTTAAAAGACTGTTACTGGCTTCTATTATCTGGTGGACCTTCTGGACACTTTTACAAACCATCGTTTTACACAGGCTGGAGCTCGAATGGAATGTAGCCTTTATTGATTCGGTTGTTTCAAACATCCTGTTGTCACTTTTAGGTTTTCTGATGATAACCATTTACAGGTTCTATCAACCCGGAAAGAACGCCAGGTTTTTCAGGTTTGTTTACGCCATTGGCATAACACTGTTGTATTGCGTGGCGCTGAAGTGGAGTCTCAGCAGTATTGTCCCAGGAAAGCTGGATTACCTCGATTTCCTTGAGAAATCAATGCCGATTCGTTTTATCTGTGCCCTTTTTATACTTTCTTTTATCACTATTCTAAACTGGCTTTGGAATATTATGAAAGACCAGAAAGAAAAGGATGAAAGAAGGAGTGAAGCCGAACAACTAGTGAAAGAAGCCGAACTCGTGAAACTAAGACAACAATTACAACCCCACTTTTTATTTAACAGTTTAAACTCTATTAGTGCCCTCGCAGGCTCGAAGCCTGATGAAGCGAGAAAGATGATTCAGCAGCTTTCGGACTTCTTGCGCGGCACCTTAAAAAAGGATGAGCAGAGGACTGTTGCTGTGGAAGAGGAGCTGGAGCATTTGGGCCTATACCTGGATATTGAAAAAGTAAGATTTGGTCACCGTTTAAACGTGGAGATAGAATTTACCGACGATGCGCTTAACCAACAGATCCCACCTTTATTGTTGCAGCCCATTGTAGAGAACGCTATTAAATTTGGATTGTATGGAACGATCGGCGATATAACAGTGAAAATTCTTGGAAAAGCTGAGGGTAACTTGTTGCTTGTGAAAGTTATCAATCCCTTCGATCCGGAAACGCAGAATGTGGGCAAAGGCACAGGTTTCGGACTCAGTTCAATTCAGCGTCGTTTGTTTTTACTTTACGGCCGTAACGATCTTCTCGCAACAGAAAAAAATCAGGAACAATTTATTACCCGTTTAAAAATTCCGCAGGTATGAGCAAAAAGATAGTAATTATTGATGATGAGCCATTAGCAAGAAGTATTGTTGCCGAATATATCGGCGGCTTTAAAGATCTTGAGGTGGTTGCGGAATGCAATAACGGCTATGAAGGTGTGAAAGCCATTCATCAGCATAAACCCGATTTAATTTTCCTGGATATCCAGATGCCGAAAATCAATGGTTTTGAAATGCTGGAACTATTGGATTCTATTCCTCCTGTAATTTTTACAACAGCCTTCGATGAATTTGCGATCAAAGCTTTTGAAGCGAATGCGGTGGATTATCTTTTGAAACCTTTCAGTAAAGACCGTTTTAAAGATGCGGTGGAGAAATGGTTGTCAAAATCCGGAAATGTTTCACAGGAAAAAGGAATTAAGGGATTGATAGAAAGCGGGGAGAAGCAGGCCGACGAAAAGAACCGTATCGTTGTAAAAACAAATTCAGAAATAAGTATTGTGCCGGTGGGCGATGTGTTTTATATCGAAGCGTACGACGACTATGTGAAGATCTTCACCAAAGACACCTATTATCTGAAAAAGAAAACAATGAACTACTATGAAGAAGTTCTTGATCCATCACAATTTTTCAGGGCGCATCGTTCTTTCATCATCAACCTTCAGCAATTAACCCGTATAGAGCCGCTTGAAAAAAATACGTACGTGGCTCTTCTCAAATCTGGAAAAAAAGTTCCTTTAAGCCGTAGCGCTTATTCCAAACTGAAAGAGAAGCTAGGGATTTAACTGGCACATATTTTGCCTGAGCAAAATTGTATGAGTGATTTAGCTTCTTTGAGGTGGCGGAACTTTGCTCTGCTCCTTTTCACAATTCTAATTTTTGAATCCTGCCTGAGGCCCTTGCGTTCGTTTAAGAATACAACACCTCCATCGCCACCAGATTATTCCAGGCAGGAATACTGGGCCGCTCTGCCATGGAAAAAAGATAGCGCGGATTTCCAGCTAAAACGTTTTGGCGTCAGGGATCGTCAAAGACAAGCAAAAGTGGACGTGTTTTTTATTTACCCTACAAATTATCTATATGGCTTTAACTGGAACGTAAATTTTGAGGACAGTGTGGCGAATAAGATTGCCGATACGCTTGCCTGTAAACTGGAAGCAAGCGTCTTTAATGGAAGCTGTAAGATCTATGCCCCACGATACCGCTCCGCAAACCTCATGAATTATTTTGACGTTCGTAAAAAGAGCGTCAAACAAGCCGCCGAGCTAGCTTATTCCGATGTGAGAGAAGCCTTCTTATACTAT
>JAEUTM010000571.1 GCA_016788025.1 Bacteroidia bacterium | reverse complement strand
ACCATATTAAAATGATTCTTCTGATCCTGAGCAAATACACAAGCTGGCAATAAAACGTATAAAAACCATTTGATCATAAACAGAAAACGAAAAATTTTTAAAAAAATTATCTCAGCTTTTTGTATCAATATATGGCATAATCAAGTTGCAGAGTGTTTTTACATTAACCGTTTCAAGCAGGTGTTTTGTTCCGGGAAGCATGTACATGTTAGCCTGTGGAAGTGTTCTGTAAACCTGATATGTTTCCTCCAGTGTTACCATGTTATCTTTGTCGCCAAGGCCAATGAGTGTTGGTGTGTTTATCGCTTTTAAAATCTCATCGTTTAAAAAATTCTTTGTGTGAATTTCCCACATCAGGGCGGCAGTCTTCTGCAAAAGCGTTTTCCAGCCTTCCCCATGTTTATACTCAAGTGCTTTTGCAAAGGCAGGTACTTTTTGAGTAATAATTTCCGGATTGAGCATCGCCGTTTCTTTTTCCACGGTTTGTTTATTCCAATTGAACTTGGTGCCCAGTGTGATTATATTCTTTATCATGGATGCTTCTTTGGATGCAAGATGTAACGCAACATAACCGCCCATGCTATATCCAAAAACAGAAGGATTTGATAAATTATTTATGTGAATGTAGTTTTTTAGTTCTGATGAAAATTGTTCAATTCCAAAAGCGTTTCCGTAGGAGGTTTTGCCGTGGCCGGAGAACGAAAAACAATGTGTTTTAAGGTTGTTTTTTTCAAACTCTGAAGCTATAGTGGCAAGATCCGAAGCGCAACCCAGTGCCCCATGCAGTAGAATGATATTTTTCATAAACAATAATAGCTAAAATAAACCCTGTGCGGCTTGTAAGTTTTGAATATTTCACATCTCGGATCGGGCCTTTTTGCTATTTTTACCCTTTAAATTTGTGAAGAATTCCCGGAAATATCTTGTTTGGTTATGGGTTCTTTTGATGGGACCTGCCGTATCATTAATTCTTGTCGTAACCCTGGTGGCTCTGGGAGTATTCGGATCCTTACCCAAGGTTGATGAACTTCTTAATCCAAAGAACAATCTGGCGACCGTTGTTTACAGTGGCGACATGAAGATCATTGGTAAGTACTATAGTGAGAATCGTGTCAATGTCAGTTTTAAAGAACTCGATCCCGATCTTGTTAATGCATTGGTTGCAACTGAAGATGCGCGTTTCCATGAGCATAACGGTGTTGACCTTAAGGCACTCGGTCGTGTTATTCTCACCGGCGGCGGCAGAGGAGGCGGAAGTACCATTACACAACAGCTTGCTAAAATGATGTTCCCGCGTGAGAAGATGAATAAACTGGAAATCGCGATCAGGAAAATAAAGGAATGGGTCATCGCTACGCGTTTGGAAAAACTCTACACCAAAGAAGAGATCCTTTCATTGTACCTGAACAAGTTTGATTTTCTAAATCTTGCTGTGGGAATAAAATCCGCCTCACAAATCTACTTTAACAGAAGCCAGGATAGTCTGAAAATAGAGCAAGCTGCAATGCTTATTGGGATGGCAAAGAATCCATCTGTGTTTAATCCGATAAGACGTGCAGATACTACTTTATTACGAAGGAATGTTGTTCTGAGCCAAATGGTAAAATATGGCTATCTCACAAAAGAGAAATTCGATAGCCTTAAAACACTGCCATTGGGCATTTCATTCCATCCCGAAGATCACAACGATGGATTGGCAACTTATTTCCGGGAATATCTGCGTGATAATTTTCTGGACAAATGGTGCAAAAAGCATATCAATCCTGAGACAGGAAAACCCTACAATATTTATAAGGATGGTCTGAAGATTTACACAACCATAGATTCGCGCATGCAACAATATGCTGAAGAAGCTGTGTATGAACACATGCATGATCTTCAGAAACTTTTCAGTAAAGAGTGCCTGAATAAAAGAAATGCTCCCTTTGCATGGAATGTTAGCAAAAAGGAAATTGATGATATCATGGATGCTTCAATAAAACGTAGCAATCGTTACAGAAATTTAAAAGAGTCTGGTCTGTCACATGAAGAAATTGTGAAAACATTTTATCAGCCCGTGAGTATGAGAGTTTATAGCTTACGCGGCGACATAGACACTGTTTTAACACCATACGACAGCATCCGTTATTACAAGATGTTTTTACAAACCGGTTTTATGGCCATGGAGCCACAAACGGGTTATGTGAAAGCATGGGTTGGCGGTATTAATCACAAACACTTTCAATACGACCATGTGAAAGTGAGCAAACGGCAGGTAGGCTCTACTTTCAAACCTTTTGTGTATGCCCTGGCGATCCAGGAGGGGTATTCACCCTGTTACCAGGTCCCAAATGTAAAAACATGCATCACCACAGAGACCGGCGAAGATTGGTGCCCAAATAACTCCGACGGCCCAAATGATAAGAATGTAGGGAAGATGATAACCCTGAAAAAGGCACTTGCTCTTTCTATGAATTATATTACTGCCTGGGTGATGAAACAATATGGACCCCACGCGGTTGTAAATCTTACTAAACGTCTCGGAATTACCGCTGAGATTCCGGAGGTGCCGTCTATTTGTTTGGGAACTGCTGATATCAGCGTTTTTGAAATGGTGGCTGCAAACTCAACCTTCGCTAATAAAGGCACCTATATTCAACCAACGTTTATAACTCGTATTGAAGATAAGAATGGCAAGGTGCTTGAAGAATTTATTCCGCATAGTGATGAGGTTTTTAGTGAGGAAAAAGCTTACGCGATGATTCAATTAATGCGAGGCGTTGTAGATGGAGGAACCGGTTCACGTTTGAGATTCAGACATAAGCTGTACAATCAAATAGCCGGAAAAACAGGAACAACGCAAAGAAATTCCGATGGCTGGTTCATGGGCCTTACTCCTGAACTTGTAGCCGGCGCCTGGGTTGGGGGAGAGGACAGAAGTATACATTTTAATTCAATGGCTGAAGGACAAGGGGCCACAATGGCTCTTCCAATATGGGGTAAGTTTTTTAGCAAAGTATACGCAGATAAAAAATTAAATGTCAGCCAGGGAGATTTTCCGCGTCCTAAAAATCTCGATCCAAATCTTGAGATGGATTGCAGTAAATATGACGCTGATGTGAAGGAAGATCCTAAAGAAAAAGAAAACGAATTCGACAATTGGCCATAGAAGCAGGTAATACACGTTCTGGCCTTTCAAAAAGCAGATATTATTACCTGTTGATTGGCATATTCCTACTCGCCGAATTAATTATCCTGCCTATCGACAACTTTCCTCTAAATGACGACTGGGTTTATGGTAAAACCTTGCGAGATGTTTTTCTGGGAAGAGATTTCAATCTGGGAACTTCCAACTGCACCCTATGGACGCAGGTTATGTGGGGACTCTTTTTTACCAAGATCTTCGGTTTTTCTTTTGCTGTATTAAGATTATCAACGCTGGTATCTTCCTTCATTGGAATAACACTTCTGTTTAAAATTATTCTTCATTTGACGAAAAATGGAAAGCTCGCTTTTCTTTCAGGCTTTGTTCTGTTGTTTAATCCACTGTATTTCAATTTAAGCAATACCTTCATGACCGATGTACATTTCAGCGCGCTGTTGATCACATGTTGTTTTTTTGCTTACAAATTCTATGAAACAAAGAATTTGTTTTACATGATTTTATTGATGCTTAGCTCCCTGTTCCTGGTTTTAATAAGGCAGTTTGGCATCATCGTCCCCTTGTGTTTTACTTTTTCCTGTTTCTTTTTAAAAGAAAATAAATTAAAGTACTTACTATATGCTTTCGCCCTTACTGCTTTGGTGTTTTTAGGATTTAAATATTACGAGCATTTCATCCAGGTAAACGGTCGGGGCGAATATTATCCTTTTTCATCCAAATTCTCGCTCCTTGAAGCGGAATTCTGGACGATGTTTTGGGCAAATTTCAAATTTCGTTACGGCCACATCATCACCCAGATTGCCGTATTTACATTACCGGTTATTATTGTTTATCTTATTCATATTTTAAAAACAACAAAGTGGATTGTTACTGGTGTATGCGGACTTTTCGGAATTGCTTTGACTTACCTGTTTGCAGATGTGAGCTTTCCGTTGGGTAATATTTTTGTAAATATGAATCTCGGGGCTGAAACCTTTTATGAATGGCTTAATCCGGATATAAGACCCGAACACGGGCATACATATTCGCATAACTTCGGCTCTATTATGCACTGGGTAAAGCTTGGGTCACTTACTGTATTCTTTACAACGTTTTTTTTAATATTAGTAAAACTGCGAAAAAAGGTTTCCAACCTAAGAACGGTACTCTTAGCCGAGCATGTATTGATAGTAACACTTATTTTATGTTATGTTTTTCTTTTGGTGGTTGCAGAAGGATTTTTTGACAGATACCATATCCCACTTTTCGTGTTAATAATAATAGCCGCAGCCTATTTAAGCCGATCCATAGATTTTTCCATCACATTGGCGTTCCTTTGGGTGATTCCTTTGTTTTACGTTTCTGTTTTTGGAACCAAGGATTATTTTGAACTTAACAGAAAACGTTGGGAAGCTTATAACTATCTGAGATTTCAGGAAGGAATTCCGAGTTATAAAATAAATGCAGGATATGAAGTGGATGACTGGAACGATGGTTATTTCCAGGTGTTTTACAAAGGAACTTTTGTGCATGATGTGGATTACCTGATAGAGTACCTGCAGGTTCCGGATTTCAAGGTATATAAGGAATATGAATTCCAGAGGTACTTCCCATACAAAAGGGATAAAATATTTATATTTGCCAGAGTTGATAAATTGAAATAGTTATGATTAACCGAGTTGTAAAAAACGCCGAAGAGGCTTTGAAGGATATTAAGGACGGCATGACCCTGATGGTTGGTGGTTTTGGTTTATGTGGCATTCCTGAGAACTGCATTGCAGAACTTGTAAGAAAGGGAACAAAAAACCTTACCTGCATCAGCAATAACGCCGGAGTGGACGATTTTGGACTTGGTTTATTATTGCAGACAAAGCAGATTAAAAAAATGATCTCCAGTTACGTTGGAGAGAATGATGAATTTGAAAGACAAATGCTAAGTGGCGAGCTAGAAGTTGAGCTTGTGCCGCAGGGAACATTGGCCACACGTTGCATGGCCGCGGGATATGGAATGCCTGTAATATATACACCAGCCGGCGTGGGCACGGAGGTGGCTATTGGTAAAGAAACACGTCGATTCAAATACAATGGAGAGGAAAAGGAGTATCTCATGGAAAAGGCCTTTGAATCTGATTTTGCTCTGGTAAAGGCGTGGAAAGGTGATACAGCAGGCAACCTTATATACAGAAGCACAGCAAGAAATTTTAATCCAATGATGGCAATGGCCGGAAAGATTACTATTGCCGAAGTGGAAGAACTTGTACCGGCAGGTGAGCTCGATCCTGATCAAATTCACACGCCCGGAATTTATGTGCATCGTATTTTTAAAGGTGAGAAATATGAAAAACGGATCGAACAAAGAACCGTTCGGAAAAAAGCCTAAGATCTTAAGCTAACATTGAATGAGCGTTGCCAGCTTTCTGAATAAAATAGGAGCCAACAGGCAACTAGCGCTGAGCCTGGTCTTTCTTTTATTCGGGGCGCTTCATCTTCACATAAGCCTTGTTGACCATTATCTTTATAAAACAAATTGTTTTGATTTTGGCGTTTACAATTTTGCTTTCCGCGACTTTGCACATTTTCGTATAAGTCCATGTCCTTTGTATCATTGGGAAGGAGATGTAACCTTTCTCCAGGATCACTTTTCCCTAACCCTTCCTTTGTTATCGCCACTCTATTGGGTGATGAATCCGATATTTGGAACCTATTCCCTTCTCATTCTACAATGGTTATTTGTAATGTTTGGCGGCTACGCTACGTATAAACTGATACTTTTTAAATCGCATAATTTTAACCTCGCCCTTTCTGCCGTTCTGGTTTATTTCACCATTTATTGCCGTTTCGCTGCTCACAACGCCGATTGCAACCTCGTTATCATGGGATCAGCCATGGTGCCGGTATTTTATTATTTTTTCGAAAAGCGCAAAATTGTTCCTTTAATAATCTTGTTTGTCTTTCTAATCTTAAACAGGGAGGATGTATCGCTCGGCATTTTCTTTTTTTGCCTGATGCTTTTTGTTATCCATCGTAAAAATGGACGTCAGAGAAATCTTGCTCTATATTTAGCGTTGGCTTCTGCTGCTGCTTTTATAATAATGTTTGCGGTGATAATTCCCGCCGTGGAGAATCCTCAGAGACCTTATTCTTTGTTTAATTACGCTGCACTGGGTAAAACACCAAAAGACGCTTTTTTTTATGTTCTGTCTCACCCCCTTGAAACTATAAAACTGCTTTACACAAATACTACAGGTGATCCCTATTTCGATGGGATCAAATCCAAGTTCTACATCGTTTTTTTTCTTTCGGGAGGGTTTATGTTGCTCTATCGTCCCGTTTATCTCATTGCGCTTATTCCACTGGTCGCAAAGAAAATGTTCAACGACGATCCTGTCAGGTGGAACGTGGAGTCTTACCAGGGAACGGAGATCGCAAGTATTCTGCCTTGTTTTGTATTCCTCACCCTTAATGAAATAAAACCTGAAACTATCCGCAGAGTGCTAACGACATTTGTTTGCATTATGACTCTTGAGGTTACACTTTATTATATGTATAGGACTCACGAAACATATTACGGAGTAAACCGATCTAATGTTTTTTCAGAAGATCTTTATAAAATGAGTGACGATGTAAGGATCATCAGGAAAATTGTTGAAACGTTTCCGGACGATGCCTCAATTTGCACTTCGGGTCACATCACACCGCATCTGGCTTTTCGCGATAACATCAGGATATTTCCCGGGTACGCCAACGCCAGGTATATTTTTCTTGAAAAACACGGCTCGGTGTTTCCAATAACCCAGGAACTATTTGATTCTGAACTGGAAAAACTGCGTAAAAACGGGCAATGGGTCACTATTTACGACTATCCCGGAGTTATTCTGCTTAGGCGGCGATAATTTTCTAAAAACAACAATTTTACATAAAAAATACAGGAGCAAAGAGCTATATTTAATGGCTAAACACAGGCAAAATCTTAATTTAGCCGGAATCCTGAATCAATAATGATCTTAAAAAAGCCGATAATAAATAATCTAGTTCTGTTGGTTTTTATTATTGTTTTGTTCTTACTGAATCTCTATTCAGAAACTCTCTTTTATAGGCCTTGTTCATATCACCAATGGCGCCAAACCGATTGTTTGTCTATCACAAAGAACTATTACGAAGAAGGGATGCATTTTTTTCAGCCAAAAATCCATTTTCAGTATCCTAATGAAGGCAAAGCCGTCAGTGAATTCCCAATATTGAATTATACAGTAGCTGTCCTTTGGAAAATATTCGGAGAGCATGAATTTATTTACCGGCTCCTGGAATATTTGATCCTGCTCTGTGCCATGTTCTTTTTGTACAATACCATTATCCGCTTTTATGAATCGGTATGGATGGCATTATTTTCTGCAAGCGTTGTGCTCACTTCCCCGCTTATAGCATACTATGGACTGAATTTTATCGTAGACGTACCCGCCTTTTCCATAGGACTCATGAGCTTTTGTTTTGGATTAAAGTTTTACAGGACAACAAAACTTAGCTATTTTTATTGGGCATTGGGCCTGGGCACTCTTGCAGTGCTTATGAAGGCGAGCGCGCTGATGGGACTGTCAATTCTTGTTCTTTGTTCACTTATAGACATTCTCAATCTCAACGCCTTGTTTGGAATTCATAAATTATTTTCAAAAAAAGTGTTGCCCCTGATCTTCATTTTTATATCTGCAGTACTTATCGCCGGCTGGTACTCTTATGCACTTTATTATAACGGATACGACAATAACCATGTTTTTTTACTTACGATACTGCCGATCTGGGACATGAGCGGAGAAGATTTTATATCAAGTCTTAAACAACTCTTCAATACCTGGTTTCCTTTGTTTCTTAATAGACCAATGTTTTTTCTGTTTATTTCGCTTGTAATTTTTGTAGCCGCAAATTTCAGAAGACTTGACGCATTTTTGAAAGTTGCTTTTCTGGGTTCCGCCCTGTTTTTTGTAACATATCTTTTGGTCTTCTTTTGGGTGTTTAATGTACACGACTATTATCTTATTAACCTGATGTTTTTTCCTGCAATAACATTAATCTGTTTAGCTCACATTTTAAGTCAATCGGAATATGGTTTTGTAAATTCTTCATTTACCAAAATATTTGTCGTGTTCCTTGTGGTCTTTAATTCATTACATGCAGCCGCCATCTATCGCCTTCGGATGGTTGAGAAAGATCCCTTGGTTTCCTGGTACCCTTTTATCTCGAAAGAAGAAATAGACCTCGAAGGCTACCTGGCCTGGGTGTACAGTAACGATATCAAAAGAATTGAGAACATTAAACCTGTATTGAGGGAACACGGAATCAAGCGAGAAGATAAGATTGTAAGTATTCCGGATGGCAGCTTCGATATTTCCCTTTATTTTATGGATCAAAAGGGGTATACAATTAATCGCGATCATCTGATTAATGACACCACCGTAGCAGACCGTTTTTTTTACAGGAATATTAAGTATGTAGTTTTGAGCGACACAACATTAAAAAAAGAAAGAGCTTTCAGAAGGATTCAATACAAACTGGAACCTTTTTTCGTTTACAATAATCAGGTGCAGGTCTTTAAAGTAAAACAGGGATTGTAAATGCTATTTAACTCGCTTCATTTTTTATTGTTCCTACCGGTAGTTGTTTGCCTGTACTATCTGCTCCCTCAGCGTTACAGATGGATGCTCATATTCACAGCCAGCTGCTACTTTTATATGGCACTTATTCCAAAGTACATTCTCATTTTGTTCCTGATCATTTTAATAGATTACTTTTCCGCCCTGGCGATTGAGAAATCACAAGGGAAAAAGAGACGCCTGTGGCTTATTCTGAGTTTATGTTCGAATATTCTGCTCCTGGCCTTTTTTAAATATTTTAATTTTTTGAACGATAATTTTCAGACACTCTTCGCCTTGTTTGGCCAGGAGTTTAAGCCAGTGAATCTTAATATACTTTTGCCAATTGGTTTGTCTTTTCATACGTTTCAGTCAATGAGTTATACCATCGAAGTGTATCGCGGAACCCAAAAGGCTGAAAAACACATCGGATATTTTGCGAATTATGTGTTATTCTTTCCTCAAATGGTTGCCGGACCTATTGAGCGATACGACCGATTGGGAAATGAACTGAAAAAGGAACATAATCTTTTATACAAAAATATTACCGACGGACTTAAGTTGATTCTTTACGGCTTATTCGTAAAAATGGCTGTTGCCGATAACCTGGCCCCCTTTGTGAATCAGATCTATGAATCACCTGAAAAATATACCTCCTTCCAGGTCGCCATGGCCGTGTTTCTATTTTCTTTCCAGATCTACGCCGATTTTTTTGGCTACTCTACCATTGCAGTGGGAAGCGCCAGAATGTTAGGCGTTAATATTATGGACAATTTTAAAACGCCTTACCTTTCGAGGAGTATTTCAGAATTCTGGACACGCTGGCATATTTCACTGAGCACCTGGTTCAGAGATTACCTCTACATACCGCTGGGAGGAAACAGGGTTCCGCTACCCAGGTGGAGCTTAAATATTATGATTGTGTTTATGGTCAGCGGCTTGTGGCATGGAGCAAACTGGACCTTTGTTGTTTGGGGAGCCTTACACGGAATAATGTCCCTATCAGAAAGATATTTCTCAAAAATCTTCAATTTTAAAATCAAAAACGGATGGAGTTTCCTGAATGTCATTCTTTGTCTTAAAACGTTCATCGTCACGTCATTCATTTGGATTTTTTTCAGAGCAGAGAATTTTTCGAAAGCCAAAGCAATCATTCGCGCTTTGTTTAAAAATTGTTTTGCTGAGCAGGAAGTAATTAATTTTACTGCCCCGCTGGCATTCACAGCACTTCTCATAATCGGCGATCTATTGTTATTTAACTCACGATTTGAATTAAGGCTTAATTCTACAAGGACTTTTATTCGCTGGACAGTTTATGCCTTGCTTATATTCTGCTTGTTTGCACTTTCGGGAACACAAAAATTTGCTTTTATATATTTTCAGTTCTGATGCTAAAAAGAGTTTCAATAAATATTATTCTCCTGGTTCTTCTGCTTCTGGGTCTGGATATTATTTATACCTATACTTTTTATGAGAAAGATTTGCTGGAGAAAAGTAAAGAAATTCCTGAGATCAGGAATAGCTTAGAGAATACCGACATTTATTATTTCGGCGAATCTTCAAATATTACCTATGCGCCGGATGACTCAGTACAAAATAGCATTGCAGAGCTGACTAACTTTTTTTACCCCGATTTGAAAATTAAAACCATTAATAAGTACGCAACTCACGCTGGTATTTATAAGCACTGGCTGCGGGAAATTAACAGGAAGAATGGCAAACCCGGGGCTTTGATTGTGACGATGAATCTCAGGTCTTTCGATGCAGCCTGGATTCATTCAAAACTCGAGACGCAGCTCCAGGAATCAATTGTTTTTACAAGGCCTTTTCCAAATATTGTGAATCGGTTTTTATTGTCTCTGCAGGCTTTTGACAATAAATCAGAGCAGGAAAGAGAGCTTGAAATGCTTGAGGAGTGGCGGACCGTGCAGCTTCGTTTCCCCTTTCCTTTTAAGTATAAAACAGTACGTGAATGGGATGATGCTACTGCGGCCGGTTTAAACGTTAACCAAGATGGAACCTGGAACCAGGACAAGATTATACTGGCGTGTCATTATGTAAAAGGCTATGCTTTTAATATCGATGAGAATAATCCAAGAATCAGAGATTTTGATGAAATAGCAGAATGGTGCAATAAAAACGACATAAAATTATACCTGAACCTCATGGCTGAAAATATTCAATATGCGGATAGCCTTGTTGGAAAGGAATTAGTATTTTTAATGAGGCAAAACCGCGATTTTTTGAAAAGCCGTTATGAAGGGAAGAACTGCACTGTGGTGGATAATCTGGAACTTGTAAATGGTAAATGGTTCATAGATCAAAACTGGACGACAGAACATTACAACTACAAAGGTAGGATGGCAATAGCAAAGAATCTGGCCTTAAGCATGAGAAAAGAATTTAAAAATAAGTTCAAAGAAGCATATTAACTATGTTAGATAAAAATGGAATAGCGAAAAGAATCGCAAGAGAAGTGAAAGATGGAACGTTTGTAAATCTTGGAATTGGCATCCCTACCTTAGTTGCCAACTACATACCAGAGGGATTTAATGTGGTTCTCCAATCGGAGAATGGAATACTTGGAATGGGCCCCTTTCCTTATGAAGGAGAAGAGGACGCTGATTTGATTAACGCGGGTAAACAAACCATTACCTTATTGAAGGGATCAAGTATTTTTGATAGCGCTACGAGTTTTGGAATGATCAGGGCTCAGAAAGTTGACCTTACTATTCTTGGTGCAATGGAAGTGAGCGAGACAGGAGATATTGCCAATTGGAAGATTCCTGGAAAAATG
>JAEUTM010000554.1 GCA_016788025.1 Bacteroidia bacterium | reverse complement strand
AAGCAACAGGGTAGCTTATTATCTTTCGGAACAGTTCTTTTCTGCGCTTAAATCTGTAGATGTTGTTGGCCTGGAAACCAATCCCGGAGAGTGGCTGGAGAATATGGAAAAAACGGGCGCTCTTGAAGAAGCAAACCAGTTCAGACCTCAAAACGTAAGAGGTAATTTCTATAAAAATACATTTCTTCCAAATTACCCTGATAAAAAACTCTTGCAGGGAATTCTCAGCTACGATCCTGATATAATTAACGGACTTTTATACAGGCAAAATGGTAGCCGCGAAAACTTTGAAGAAAGCACTTACATCGATTTATTCATCTATCAATCAGCTGCCAAATTAAATAAACAGCTTATCAGTCTTGAGAATTTTAAGGACTCGGAAATTAAAGCGCGTCTTGCAATGGTTCCCGACGAAGAGCAGGAATCCAAATCGGGCAACTACTATTCCCTTGCTCAAAAAATTGAAGATGCTTACAGGGCCGGAAACCTCGATCAATTGGATAGCCTAAGTAAACTGAGCAGCACTAAAAACACACAACGTTATCTTATTGAAGACAGGAACATCTTTTTTGTAAACACCATCGACTCCGTTTTACAAACAAAAACCTTATTCAGTGGAGTGGGCGCTGCACACTTGCCCGGAGAACTGGGTGTGATAGAACTCCTTAGAAAAAAAGGTTACACAGTGGACCCTGTTTTTCCGGAAGTAACAAAAAAGAGCAACGCTTATCGCGAAGAACTCGACCAGAAGTTTAAAGCGGTTGATTTTAAACGTCAGGTAATTCCGGATTCGGCCTTCAGCTTGAGCCTTCCTGGCAAACTTTACCCAATCATCGATCTTGGAAGTTTAAAATACTTCATACATGCCGACATGGTAAATGGTAGTTTCTATACAGTTGTGAGATTACGACATCAGGGGCCGGCCTTCCATCTGAATGCTGAGAAAATGATGATGAGAATTGACAGTCTCCTTTTTGAGAGTATTCCAGGAAAAATTCTCTCAAAAAAGGAAATTACAAGTAACACTGGTTTAAAAGGAATAGAACTTGTGAATAAAACCCGACGGGGCGATGAACAACATTACCAGATTTACTTTACAGATGTGGAAATGATTTTGTTTAAACTCGGGGGGAAACAAAATTATGCGACCAGTTCCGAGTCAAAGCAGTTTTTCAATTCCATTCAGTTTAGGTCAAAACAACATGGAACTTTCCAGTTTACACCGCCAACACAGGGCTTCACAGCAAAAATCCCAACGGGTTATTATTACAATAAAAACAACGGCAGCTCCCTTACCGGACTCGTTGAGAACTTGTTCTCATACAATGATGAAAAAAAGGAAGTGATGGGAGTACAGCAAGCCGTGTTCAACGATTTTTTTTACCTGGAAGAAGACACCTTTGAGTTAAACAGTTTCGCCTCTTCAATATTATCGAATTATAATTATACCCTTAATCCGGACTATAAACTAACTACAGAACAGGGCCTACCATGCATTTTGTTTAAAGGGGGTGATGCGAAAAAGGGAAATCTTTACGGAAAAGTATACATCAAAGGCGTTCACTATTATTTTGTTTACCTGATATCGGGGAAAGAAAGTTCTTTTGACCACGAGTTCTTTAAATCCTTCAGAATTCTCGATTTTAAACATGTTCAACCCATAAAAGAAATTACCGATCACGACTTTTGTTTTACCGCTAAAGACGAAGTAAGTGAAAACGCTTTAAGTCGCTTTAATGACGATTATGTTAAGGCTTACGAAAAAACCAAAGCACTTAAAGACTCACTGAATCCGAAAGCCAACAGATCGGATTTTGAATTCAGAACCTCCAGTAAAATGTATTATTCGCCCTCCAGCAACGAATACATCACCATTACATACGAAAAGTACAACGATTACGATTATAAAAGCAGAAAAGACTTTGAGCAAAAAATAGCCGAACTCTATACTAAAAGTTATGGCATGCTGGTGACACACACAACTTCCGGCAATGAAGGCGGTCTTTATACTTACACTTGTACATTAAAAGACACTGCAACCTCAAGAGCACTGCTTCTTAAAATCTTCATTAAAAATGGCCTCATGCATGAAATAATAGTACCATGCGATACAAACCTTGGTTTGAAGGGTTGGGCAAATGAGTTCTTTACTTCTTTTAAACCCCAGGACACTATCATTGGGAAACCTATATTCGAAAACAAATTCTCTAAACTACTCCAGGATCTTTCGTCAACCGATACCACGCTGAGAAGAGAAGCGAATATTTCTGTTTCAGCGATCGGGATGCAGAAAGCGTACAAAGATGAATTCATAAAATTTATATCCGGTAAGTCTTTAAATAGTGTAAATGAAGATAGCCGCGCCCAGTTGTTTGTAAATGGCGGGACTCTTGAAAGCGAAGACATCATTATCCCATACAAAACGCTTTATAAACAATATACAGACAGCTTTTATTTGCAGCTTTGCCTGTTAAAAGGGCTTGCTTATTTAAAAACCCCAAAGGCATACGACGCTTTTTACGAACTGCTTTTGTCTGAAACACCACTGGTTGGAGCAGACAATACGGTAGACGATGTTTTTGAGGTGCTTCACGATTCTGTTGAGCTTTGCCGTAAGTTCTTTCCCGGAATCCTCGCCCTCACAAAATATGAAGAATACAAAAAGGCTGTTTATTCTCTAATGGCTACCCTGGTAGATAAAAATATTCTACCCATGGAAGCTTATACTGTTCAAAAAAACGCCATTCTTAGTGACGCTGAACTCGCCCTGAAACGCTTCAATCCACAAAACGTCAAAACATCAAACTCTTCGGAACAGTCGCTCGATTATCTCGAAAAAAATGCAAGGGAACTGGCTGAAAGTATAAAGTTGAGCCTGGACGGCTTAACAACGAATAATTTCTATAAAGGCAGCAACCTCTTAAAGGAGATGGATTCTTATAACAGGGAGCCACTCGTAAACTACGCCATTTTACTGGCACCGTTTTATAAAAGCGACGAAAAAGTGAAGTTGTTTTTTGGCAAATTGTCAAAAATCAAGGCGCAAACGATAACTATGCCAGTGTTGATTCAGCTGTTAAAGCGCGACATCGTATGGAATGATACATTAGTAACGTATTACAGCAAAAATAAATACACCCGCGCCTTTTTTTACAGCGAACTCGATAAACAGAAACTTAACGGTAAATTCGATAAAAAATATCTTGATCAGCAAAGCCTTATAGAGTCAGTGCTCCTCAGTCATAAGCAATTAAACAGCATTTACGCTTTTGAAAAAGAGAAAAAAAGTGATAGTCTGGTGCTACTTAAAAAGGTAAGGGCTACAAATAAATATAAAAAGGGTAACATATACATTTTCAGAAACACAGGTCAAAAACCTGGCGATGAGCAGTGGAGCGTTGTTTTTGTAGGAGATACCAAGCAGGAAATTAACCCGGACATTGAAGTAATTGGCCTTTCTTACTACGTTGATAACACAAAAAGCCAGCAAAACAATATTGATAATGTTTTGAATTATTTTGCAATGTCGTATCGTAAGCGAGCCCAGGTGGCCGGCGATAATTATGAATAAATTTTATATGTATCTTTAAGCTCTATGCCAGTTAGTTATAAAAGCGATACCGAAGCCATTGAAGCATTCGTGGCAAAACATAAGCAGCTGAATTCCGAAATATCTAAAGTAATTGTCGGACAGGAGGAAACAATCAAAAATGTTCTGATTTCTATTTTTAGTAAGGGGCATTGTTTATTGGTTGGTGTACCCGGTCTTGCCAAAACCTTATTGGTAAATACCATTGCAGATGCTCTTGGACTTAGCTTTAACCGCATTCAGTTTACTCCCGATTTAATGCCAAGCGACATTATAGGGAGCGAGATCCTGGACGAACAAAGACATTTTCAGTTCATCAAGGGTCCATTGTTCTCAAACATTATCCTGGCTGACGAG